>JAUWXJ010000059.1 GCA_030616425.1 Desulfobacterales bacterium
TATGACATCCACAAGGGGGAGACAGTCTGTCTTGTGGGCGAATCAGGTTGCGGAAAAACCGTGTCAGCCCTGACCACACTCGGCCTTATCCCCCAGCCTCCGGGTAAGATCGCAGGGGGCCAGGTCTTGTTCAAGGGGAAAGAGCTTTTGGATCTGGCCGAGGAGGAGATGCAGGAAATTCGCGGGAACCACATAGCCATGGTCTTTCAGGAACCCATGACTTCTCTGAATCCTGTGTTCACCATAGGGGATCAAATCCAGGAGGCGATCATGGTCCATGAAAAGGTGAGCGAAAGGGAGATGCGTCAAAGGTGTGTGCAACTCCTTAAAGATGTGGGTATCCCCTCGCCTGAAGAGCGTGTTGCTGACTACCCCCATGAGCTGAGCGGCGGCCAGCGGCAGCGGGTCATGATTGCCATGGCACTGGCATGCAATCCTGAGCTGGTGATTGCCGATGAACCGACTACAGCCCTTGATGTAACCATTCAGGCGCAGATTCTAAATCTGTTCGGAGAACTTAAAAGAAAACGAGACATGTCGCTTCTTTACATCACTCATGACCTGGGCGTTGTAGCAAGTATAGCGGATCGCATATACGTCATGTATGCAGGCATGATTGTTGAGCAAGGTAATGCATCTGAGATTTTTTACAATCCTCGTCACCCCTATACTCAGGGGCTTTTGGCGTCGTTACCCAATCGTGCCAAACGGGGGACGAAGCTGTATAGTGTCCCGGGTACAGTGCCAGACCCCGCCCACAAGCCGGGTGGCTGCCCATTTCACCCCAGATGTGATTCTGCTATTGAGTCTTGCCAGAATCAGTTTCCGGAGATGTGCGATTACGGGGAAGGGCATATGAGCCGGTGTCCGGTGTTATATGAGGGGAAGGGCGATCTGAGAAAATGAATTCATCGGATAACATAGTGCTCAGGGTCGAAGGCCTGAAAAAATACTTCCCGGTGCGCAGGGGGTTTTTCCAGAGGGTCGCGGGGTGGGTCCAGGCAGTTGACGGTGTAGGTTTTGATATCGAACAGGGGAAAACCCTGGGCCTGGTGGGTGAGAGCGGGTGCGGCAAGTCCACCGCTGGTCGTCTTATCCTGAAGCTACTCGAGCCGGATGAGGGAAAGATCATCTTTAGAGGTCAGGATATCAGCCGTTTTTCCCAGAGCCAGATGAAGCCTTTGCGAAAGGATATACAGATTATCTTCCAGGATCCGTACGGATCTCTGAATCCCCGGATGACTGTAGGAGAATCGATAGAAGAAGGGCTGCGGATTTTAGGTGTGGAAGGACGAACTGAGCGCAAAGCCCGTGTTGAAAATCTCCTGGAGATGGTAGGTATATCGGCTGGGACGGCTGATCGTTATCCCCACGAATTCAGCGGAGGCCAGAGACAGCGTATCGGTATAGCCCGGGCCCTGAGCGTGGAGCCTTCATTGATCATATGTGATGAACCAGTATCGGCTCTGGACGTCTCGATCCAGGCCCAGATTATAAATCTCGTCAGAGACATACAGGCCCGGCTCGGCCTCAGTTATCTTTTTATTGCCCATGACCTGAATGTGGTAGGGTACATCAGCGATACGGTTGCCGTCATGTACCTGGGCCATATCATGGAATATGCCCCCGCAGATGAGCTTTATGACAACCCCCTTCATCCTTATACCCTGGCATTGCTTTCAGCAGTACCTGTACCTGAACCAGATCACAGACGTGAATTGAAAACCCTTTCGGGTGATGTCCCAAGCCCTTTGGACCCACCTCCCGGGTGCAGGTTCCAGGGGCGATGTCCTCTTGTGGAAGATCGCTGCCGAAAAGAGGAGGTTGAGTTCTATCACGCAAGTGACAATCACAGGGTGCGCTGCTGGAAGGTAATTGGAAGATAAGTCAAAATTTTGTTCAGTTCAGGACATTCACGCTGTTCAATGCTGCTAAGGCGAGCCTTGAGTGAGGATACAGCGGGAGCGATGTAAGTTTCAAAATCCTTCTTTCCTTTGCCCCGGCTCAGAAACCCAAAGGCCCCCAGTATTTGTAGGTTCCGGTTAATAGCACAGTAGGCATATGCATGAAGAAATTCACCTGCATCAACTGCGATGAGATCTGAAAGGCGTTCCAGATAGTATTTCAGTAACCTGTCTTGAAGCGTTTGCGGAAGTTCTACATAAGGGTCAATCAGCAATGAAGCAAGATCGTAGGGGAGGGGGCCGAGACGCGCACCCTGAAAGTCGATGAAGTAATAGCTTCCGTCTTTTACCATGATGTTGCGAGACTGAAAATCCCGGTGGAGCAGCCCTGTGTACGGATGTTCAAGGGCGTGTTGAGCCAAGACCTCAAATTCACCCTCAAGGGTCTCAAAGTCTATTTTTAGCCCGAGATAATCATTTAAGAAGGCCTTCACAAAATATCTTGATTCCCTTTCAAGGATAAGTTCTCGGTCGTAATAGGGCGTTTGATAGGTATATGATAGATCAAACCCTTTTGCCCCCTCAACGCCCATGACAATCAGCAAATCAATGACAGCCTTATAATATCCAACAAGTTCCTCGTCATCGACCGCACGGTGGACGAGACTTTGAAGGTGAAGATCGCCCAGGTCTTCGAGTGCTACCAGGCCCGAGGCTCGGTTATAGGCAAAGATACGGGGGACCGGGACACCTCTTTGGTGGAGGTGCTGACCAATAGCCACAAAGGCGTCGGCTTCACATGTACCGGCTTCGGAAGGCGGGCCGTGGTCAGCCAAAACGACACTCGAGTGTCCCAGAGGTAATGGTTCACTATTTGGGGTAAGGGAGATCGCTTCTCTTCGGCCCCCAATGCCTTTAGCAGGTATGCTGTTGTCCTCGGTAGAAATGGCTGTGGGCCTGCGTTCAGCGATCCCCCTTACCCCGTGAACTGTTGCTCCAAAAGAGACACGATACCATGTTCGATCCGATGCATCCCCTTTGAGCGTAGACCAGACCAGGCCCTCTGATTCAACATCAGGGAAGGCCGTCTCAAATACTTTTCGGGCCAGGGCATCTCTTGTGGCTCCTTCATATCCTGCTGTTGTGCCTATGTCATGCCAGTAGTGGTTTTGGGCTATAAATCCTTTTATTTCAAGACCCCTGTTAATCATCTCACAGTAAGTATCGATTATGCCGTAAAAGGTCCCTTTTGGGATGAAGTTTAAAACCTGCGGATCAAGGACTTGTATGCCTGTGAAGGCAAGCTTGCGGTAATCTGCACCAGACACCTCACTTCCACTTGGTGGACAGGGGTGGGTGTGACCGAATCCCGTGATATGGTCACCTGGATTCGACCATACATGGTTAAACTGTGGATAATCGTGAAGTACCAATGTGACAGGATGTTTGTGGCTCAGGTGAAATTGGTAGACCTCCCCAAAGTCGATATTGGTGAATATATCGCTGTTGATCACCAGGAAGGGCTCGTCATCCCAGAAGTCCTCAATGTTTTTGATCGCGCCCCCTGTGCCGAGGATAGTTGGCTCGTACTGGGTCACAACAGAGATGCTGTAGGTCTGCGTTTTGACAAATTGATCGATCAGATCGGCCAGATGGTGGGTGTTTATGATGATAGCCTCAGCCCCAGCCCTTTCAAGCCTGCGGATCAGGATATCAATCAACGGGCGGCCAAGAATCGGAAATAGGGGTTTTGGCCTCTTTTCGGTCAATGGCAACAAGCGGGTGCCGAGGCCTGCTGCCAGGAGCATTGCCTTCATAAGGTCTCATGATGCCAGCCTGAAAGATGTGTGTCAAGGTATCACGAGGAATTGTTGAAAGAAAGGTTTGGCTCTTGAAGGAGATTGCTTAGAGTCACGAACTCACTGACATTCAAGGTCTCAGCCCGCCTTTTCGAATCGATCCCTGCCAGCTTCAGTGCTGCTGATATTTTTTCATGTCCGAGCCCGAGATCACTCCTCAGCAAGGCGTTTTTCAAGATCTTGCGACGCTTTCCAAAAGCTGCCCGAACTACCTTGGAAAGATGACGCTCATCAGTTGCTTGGAAAGTAATCGGGTGGTGGAAATCAATCCCAACCACTTGAGAATCTACCTTTGGCTTTGGAAAGAAGGCTGAGGCAGTTACTGAGACCAGGGGGTAAATCCTAGCACAATACTGAATCAATACCGATAACCTCCCGTAAGACTTGTTCCCGGGCTTGGCCGTGAGACGCTCAGCGACCTCTTTTTGGAACATGAGAAAAGCAGCGTCAATGACTTCGCGGAAATGGATCAGACGTATGAGGACCCCAGAAGAGATATGGTACGGAAGATTGCCAACCACCTTCAGGGATGCATCGAATCTCCGTGCGAGGGCTTCAAAGTCGCACTCCAGGATGTCTCTTTCAATGATTGTTACGTTGGAGACACCTGCGGCCTGCAATTCATTGCCAAGGAGGGTGGCAATTTTTCTGTCTGGCTCTACTGCCAAGACGTGTTTCACCTGTCCGGCCAAAGGTAGGGTAAGGGCGCCCAGACCCGCACCTATTTCAACGACAACATCATCGGGCTCCAACTGAGCCCGCCTGATGATCGAAGCAGCCACATTACGATCTGTCAGAAAATGCTGTCCCATGGACTTGCGGGGCCGGATCCCTGCAGCCGTGAGAAGCTCCCTGGGAGATCTCATGGATAAACTAGGACGACTTTTCAAGATGACTCCTTGTCATTTGTGAAAAGCACTAATTTCATAGGCAATGGGCTAGGAACTATTCACCCGGCGGCCTGTGTAGTGGGCGGCCGCGCGAAAGCCAAGGGGATGGCCAACATCAAAAGCCACGCCTTGAAGTAAAACCCCGAGTAATTTGCCCTGACTGATAAGGGCCTGGTGTATGGGAACATCGTCTACCTCTCCCTTTGCCTTGGAACGTATGACTTCAACCAGGTCGAAGTATTCCGGCAGATAAATCCCTCCGCCAAATCCTTTATGTATAGTTTCACCTGGCCCTGCGGTCAGTGGTTCTATCTTCTTGTCGGAAAGTGATGTGATAAGGAAACAGTCACCATTGAGCCTTTGGGTTCCTAGCAAGCCCACATTACCAAAACGCCTGACATCTCCACCTTTTATTAGAACTGTTCCGATCACGCTTCTCTTGTACCTTTCGAATACCTGTATAACTTGTTGCGCGTGGGGTTTATTTGAAAAAAGAAGGCAGTCTGGCATAATGCATGCGAACGGATCGTCTCCTACAAAATTTTTAGCTAGCCCAACAGCATCGGCTACGCCTCTGGGATGCTTTTGGGTAACAAAAACGATTCGACATCGTTCCAGCTCTTTGTAAAATCGGCTATCTTTTTCAAATGGAAGGGCAGGGGGAGTCCAGTTGCCTGTGACAAAATTCTTGAGCTGAGGTTTCTCAGGGCTTACTATGATGCAAAATTCAGAAATGCCGGCTGCCATATACATCTCAAGGGCATATTGAATGATCGGTTTTCCCCCTACTGGGAGTAATTCTTTCGGAGTGTAAAGTGTCAGGGGTCTAAGGCGCATTCCCAGCCCGGCAGCCGGGATCACAGCTTTTGTGACATATTTAGACACGAGATATCCTCACAATTCGTATTTTCATTTGTTTGAACCTCAACAGCGAGCGCATCTAAAAAATGGTAAACTTCCTTACAGTCGAAGATTCCCTGTCCCGCTGAGGCGGGACTGCAGGGAATCCTCAAAATAACATACTTGCTCAAATCCTTCAACAGGCTGTTGCCTAAACAGGTCTTCTTGTGGGTGAAGACGAGATGGGAACGACTAAGATAATTTCACTGAACATGAAAAGATCAGGGAATGTGTAGTAGTAAATCGATAGGATATCAACTTGACTTTTTGTGTAAAGTGTGTATTAGATGGCCGAAGTTATTTATACTTCCACTTTTACTTCGAGAAGGGGTAGATATATGAGAAAAAGGCGAAAATCTTACAGCGTTGATGCAGTCATCAGATTCTTTCTCCAGTACTATAACATTCCAACCAAACGAGACATTGCAAAACTATCGATGAAAATGGAACGGTTGGAAGAGGCTCTGAAGGCCAGTAGGTTAGGTGCCAGGAAGGCGAAGAAAACGGGCGCCGTGAAGGGTAGGGCAAAGAAAAAGCAGGCCCGAAGAGGTCGGGCTAAGATGACTGCCACCGAAAAAGTTCTGAGTGTCATCAAGAGGTCCTCCAAAGGTGTCGACATTGCACGGCTCAAGGCAAGGACTGGCCTTGAAGACAAAAAGATTCGCAACATAGTCTTCAGGCTGAGCAAACAGGGAACCATCAAAAGGGTCGGACGTGGCGTATACGCCGTATAGCGGTCCGTGACCGTCAAAGAACCAAAGAAAAAACTTTCTGGCGACCGACATTGTTTTGCCTGTGGTCCCTTGAACCGCATAAGCGAGCGCATCTAAAAACGATAAACTTCCTTACGGTCGAAGATTCCCTGCAGCTTGCTGCAGGGTTCTTCAATCCCATCGGCCTCCATATGGAGGTTTCGTACGGTGACAATAAAGCCTTCAGCAGACTCGCTCTCAAGCGAGAATTCCAGGGATGGAGCAATATAGTGCACTGCGGAGTGGTGGCCACAATACTGGACGAGATTATGGCCCATGCCGTGATGCATTACGCAGGTCAGGGAGTTACTACCTCACTTCAGATAACCTATCGAGCCCCTTTGCATGTGAAGGAGGAATTTACGGAGCCCTCAGACAACCCCAACAATAATGCCTGAATCATTGGGGCCCTGGAAAGGGATCCTTCGGATTTCCTTCACACCGGCTGTGGCCAACATGGAAGTAATTTGAGCCTCAGAGTAGGATTGACCCTGCGGGGTATTGATCAACATGTTGAGGGAAAAAAGTGTGGGGAAAAGGGGGCCATCAAGGTTGTCGTTTAGAAAAAAGTCGTGAACCAGAATCAGGCCGCCCAGTTCTACCACAGAGACGGTCTTGCGGATTATCATGTCACAATCTTCAGGCCCTTCGCCGTGGAGAATATGAGAGAGCCAGGCTACGTCATAGGAACCTTTGATCTCATCTTCAATGTAGTTGCCAGCCATGAAATCGATCCGGTCTGCCAGGTCAAAGCGCTCAATGGTCTGAAGGGCAAAAGGCCGGGTGGTTGGAAGATCGTAAACCGTTGCTCGAAGGTCAGGGTTGGCCAGACAGAAATGAATGGCGTAGGTCCCCGGTCCTCCGCCCAAGTCGATCAGGTAACGTCGACCTGTGAGATCAATCAGGGCCGTTACATCAGGGGCTATATTCATGGCGAGGTTGAACATGCCCATAAGAAAGCTTTCCCGATCCTCATCTTCACTAAAAGAGGACCTTTGCCTGACCGGTTCACCGCTTTTGACCGCTTCAGGCAGTTGAGACCAGGCACTGACCAGAATATGATGATGCGTGATAATATGGCCGATATACTTTGGTGAGCCTTTGACAAGCAAGGATTTGCTCTCAGGAGTATTGGCGTATCGGCCCTGTTCCTTTATCAGGAGACCCATGGCCGTCAGGGCATTGAGGAGCCTGTTCATCCCGTCTGGATCTCCACCAAGTTTTCGGGCAATCTCGTCTCCGCTGACATGATCATCACCTATCTGGGTAAAGATATCCAACCGTACACCAGCATGCAGGGTACAGGCCTTCCAGTAACTTCCGGATGTCTGTAAGAGTTGGCCGGCACTCCATTTATCTCTTGTCATATGCCTATCCTTCCTGTCACCCTTCTATCAACTGGGTAGCGGTCATATCAGGCGGGATGTCGATATCCAAGAGCCGGAGGATGGTAGGAGCGATGTCGGCCAGCTTGCCACCTGATTTCAACTTCTTACCTTTGGCTTGCTTGCTGATATAAATCAGTTCTACGGGATTCAGCGTGTGGCTATTCTTTACGTGTTTGGTTTTCGGGTCCAGCATCTCTTCAGCGTTTCCATGGTCGGCGGTGAGCAGGATCTCAGCTTCCAGTTCAAGGAGTCGCTTGATGCAATCTCCAACACACTCATCTACTACCCCGACCGCTTTGGTTGCAGCAGCCATGTTGCCGGTGTGTCCTACCATGTCGCAATTGGCAAAGTTTATAAGTACAAAGGCATAGTCACAGCCACCTTTGGCGAGTTCGAGAAATCTGTTCCGCACGTCATAGGCATTCATCTCCGGGTGTGAAGCAAATGTGGCAGGGTCAAAAGAGCTCTTTATCTCAATCTGATCCTCGCCCGGATACGGTTTGGTTGACTTGCCGTTAAAGAAGCTGGTCACGTGGCGGTACTTTTGTGTCTCGGCAAGGCGTAGTTGCTTGAGACCCTTATTGCTGATGACCTCTCCAAGGAGGTTCTCCATTCCACCTCCAGCATCCATGGCTCCGAGGATGAAGCGTGAGAACTCGTTGTAGTAGCGGGTTAGGCCAACGTACAGACAATCGGGTCTGCGCGAGCGCCTTCCAGGGTAGTCATTTTCGACAAAGGCCATGGACAACTGAATGGCGCGGTCCTGCCGAAAGTTTGTGTGCAGAACAGAGTCGCCGTCTTGGATCCCCTCATAGTCTCCGATAACATATGGCGGGATGTACTCGTCAAACATCTCAACATTGTCGGGGGTCTTGTCCTTTGAGTACGATTCTTTGACGGCAGCCTCGGCGCTTTCGGCCTTTCGGCCGGTGGCGTTCACGATACATTCGAACGCGGTACTCGTGAGGTCCCAATCCTTGGAACGATCCATGCCGTAATAGCGTCCCATTAGGGTCCCCACACGGCAGCTACCGGTTGCTTTCATCATCTCATTCAATTGATCGATGTATTGGCTCGCCGACCGGGGTGGCGTGTCGCGGCCATCGGTAAAGATGTGTACAATGATTTGTTCAACACCCCGCACCCGTGCCGCCCGCATAATGTTAAACATTTGATCGTAGTGGGCGTGCACGCCTTCATCCTGCAAGAGGCTGATCAGGTGGAGCCGGGAGCTGTTCGTCTTGCAGTTTTCAAGCAGGTCCTTGAAGTACTTTGCTTCAAAGAATGAGCCGTCCACCATACCGTCATTGATCCGCTTGAGTTCTTGGACTACAATCCGGCCTGCGCCCATGTTCAGATGGCCGACCTCGCTGGATCCTTGGTACCCGTCTGGCAGGCCTACAGGTTGTCCAGCGGCGTGGAGCAGCGTCCAGGGATAATTGGCGAGATACGAGTCCGCGTTGGGCGTGCTTGCTGCCTTGACAGCGTTTCCCTCGCTCTCCTGGCGATAGCCCCAGCCATCGCGGACAATCAGTGCAACAGGTTTCATGGGAACTCCTTTACAGGCTCATCCACCGATAGCACGGATTTAAGGGGACTTCAATATCATTTGTTTTGACAGGAAGTTAGTCGTTCTGATATGTGTTCCGAAATCTTACAATTTGTATGACCATTCACCACTCTTTTCAGCCCCTGACGTGACGAACAAGTAGTTGAACGGTTACTAATCGATTTGAGATAGAATACAACACAAAGACAGAGGTTTCAGATGCGGGCAGGTTTAGGATTTGATGTGCATAGGCTGATTCAAGGGCGCAAGCTGGTCCTTGGCGGTGAGGTTATACCCTTTGAAAAGGGGCTTTTGGGCCATTCTGATGCAGATGTTCTCCTTCATGCCGTGTGTGATGCGCTGCTGGGCGCTGCCGGCTTGGGAGATATTGGACAGCATTTTCCAGATACTGAACCCCGATTCAAAGATATTTCGAGTATGGAACTCCTTGCTCAGACGTTTCAGATGGTTCGTGACAAGGGCTTTTTCGTGAACAATGTGGATGCAACCATACTCGCCGAAGCCCCCAAACTTGACCAGCATCGCACGGCCATGCAGGCGAACATTGCTGGCGTGCTGGAACTGGAATCCGCAGAAGTGAATATCAAGGCGACAACAATGGAGGGGCTGGGGGCTATTGGAAAAGGGGAGGCGATCGCTGCTATGTGTGTGGTTACACTTCGGTAGGAGTAAACAACGTATCAATTACGGATTGCGGAATAGATCGATTTTGGTTTCCAGAATCTAAATGACAGATGACCGTGAAATTAGGGTCCGGTTTTCGCCAAGTCCCACAGGGATGTTCCACGTCAGCACTGTGAGGACCGCGCTGTTCAACTGGCTGTATGCCCGAAAAGAAGGGGGCGCCTTTATCCTGCGCATAGAGGACACCGACCTTTCTCCCTCGGAGCGCTATTATGAGACCATAGTCCTTGAGGGGCTCAGATGGATCGGGATCGATTGGGACGAAGGGACTGACGTGGGCGGGCCACTAGGGCCGTATCGGCAGTCTGAGCGTCTGGAACTGTACGAAAAATATGCCAAGGTGCTGACGGACAACGGCCTGGCGTATCCGTGCTACTGCACCGAAGAGGAACTCAGGGCTGTACGAGAGCAGATGCTCGCAAAAGGGGTTCCCCCGCGCTACAGCGGGAAGTGCCGCAAACTTCCTGATAACAAACGCCGCCGACTCGAAACCGAAGGGAGAAAGCCTGCCGTGCGGTTTAAGGTCGGCAATGGTTCAATTCAGGTGAACGATTTCATTCACGGCCCCGTGACCTTTGATGCAGAATCGATCGGAGACTTTATTATCATCCGATCCACGGGGATGCCGGCATACAATTTCGCTGTAGTGGTAGATGATGCCCTGATGAAGGTATCCCTGGTGATCAGGAGCGAGGATCATCTCGCTAACACCCCCAGACATATCCTCCTTTATAAGGCACTCGGTTTTGATCTGCCTCAATTTGCCCATCATGCCTTGTTACTCGGACCGGACAAGACGAGGTTAAGCAAGCGTCACGGAATTGCTGCGTTGGAGGTATTGAGGGCACAAGGGTATGTCCCTGAGGCTCTTTCAAATTACCTTGCTTGGGTGGGAGGTGGACTTGGAGGGACTAAGGAAGTCCTTTCAAGAGATGAAATGGTCAAGGCATTTGACCTCAAAAAGGCGGGCAAGAAGGCCGCCGTATTTGATCAAGCAAAACTTTGCTGGATGAATGCCGCACATCTGAGGTTTTTGCCACCCGAGGAGGTGCTCGGTTACTGGCTAGACATGGGGGTAGGCAGAATACTCAGGGACAGGAAGCGTCTTCTTGAAGTCATCCCGGTAGTAATAGACAATGTAGAGACGCTGAAGCAACTGGAAGGCCTGCTGGAAATCTTTACTGAAAAGAATATCGCCTTCTCCATGGAGGCCGAAGAGGTATTGCGTGCCGACCATGCAGGCAAGGTCTTGACAGCACTGGCCGCAGCTCTTGAACCGGCAGAGGCCCCTGGTTCCAAAGAGGCGTACCAGGATATAGTAAAACAGGTGGAGGTCGCTAGTGGGTACAAAGGGAAAAGCCTTTTTATGCCTATCAGGGCCGGCCTGAGCGGAGAGATGGTGGGGCCGGAACTGGAGAAGATTTTTTGTCACCTTGACAAATCAACTCTCTTGCACAGAGTAGACAGGGCCTTAAGCTACATAGCCACACAGGATTAGACTTAGCGTCACTAGTATCGCTTTGGTAGGCATTTCGCATCTTACTGGCATTAGGTTAATTAGATAAGAAAGAAAATTCTCATACTATGCTCAAGATTTACAACACGTTGAAGAGGAAAAAGGAGAACTTCGAACCGATAGAGCCGGGGAAGGTCGGGATCTATGTGTGCGGGCC
>JAUWXJ010000217.1 GCA_030616425.1 Desulfobacterales bacterium
TGCATAGGTACCCAAAAATGTGGCCACCAGGGGGGGTCGGACCGTAGTGGGCACCAAGGGTTCGGAGGAATCAGAATGGTATTGCGAAATGACCAGGGGCAGATTGTGACCGGGTATCCCTCCCTGCGTGGGTCCTGTTCCTGCGGCTGTGAAGCGTTTTGAAAGCTCCGCCTTATCAAAACCCATGTCGCACGCCTGGTTTATGTGTTGGATAGTGACATCCTCATCAAAGCAAATAAAATGATGTGTTCCTTTTCCCGGAGCCCTCACTAATTGAGACCCCCTTGTAGGCCCTGGCAGTTCTTCGAGCCTTTCCCTGACTTCTTTTAACTGGTTTTCCACAGGCACCCCACAATCGGCTGCTGCGGCAAGGCCTGAATGCTCTCCTGATGCCTCAATTGACAAAGGATCGTGAAAGCCCAACAGACGTCCTGCAATGTGAATCTTATCAGGCATTTTTTCCGGCACGAACAAACCTGTGTCTGGATCATGGCCCATTTTGGCCTGCGTCAGGAAAAGGGGGCTGCGCGCGTTGGTTAATCCTGCAGAGGCCACCAAAAGATCGCACAAAAAATCTTTGTGCTTTTTTCCTTCAATGGCGCTGAGCGTGACCTTTCTTATATGTTTTTTGCCATGAGCTTTAGATGCTACCCATCCTTTGAGAATAGGAATATTTCTTTTAGCCAGTCTCTCTAAAAGTGCTGGATCCTGGCCGTCTGATCGAGAGTCGGTAACACAAAGGACATTAAGACCCAGGTCAGAAAGATCAATTGCAGCTTCCAGACCGAGATCATGTCCGACGCTGAATACAGCATCTTTGCCCGGAAGCAGGCCATAGGTTTGAGCCAGCCGGTGGGCGCAGCCGATCTGCATGACGCCTGGACGTTCATTATTCTCAAAAATCAGGGGCCGTTCTGTACAGCCGGTAGCCACCACAACACTTTGTGCGCGAATCTCAATGTATCGTTCATCAAAAGAATCCTTTTCATTTCCTTTTTGACAGGCTGTGATAAGGTTGTTGTTATAAAATCCGATCAGGGAAGTGTGAGGGAAGATCCGAACATCTGGAGTATCTTCAACCTGTTCGGCCAGTTGTATCGCTCTCTTGTAAAGGGGCATGCCAGAGGCATTTTCTGCTGAGCGATAGTCATAGAAACCCCCCAACCATGGACGGGCTTCCAGCAGGATAACGCGGAGTCCGTGCTTGGCCGAAGCTAGAGCGGCAGATATTCCTGCAGGACCACCACCGATGACACACACTTCACCATTGAGATACAGCTCGTCATACCTTCCCGCTTGCCGGGAATGCTTAACGCTTCCCAGTCCGGCCATTTTTCTGATCTGGTTCAGGAAAAAAGGCCAGAGTCGGTATGGCTTGTGGAAGGCGCGGTAATAAAAGCCCGCAGGCATAGCCCAGTGAAACTTGTCGAGGATTCCCATAAAGTCCCTTTCAGGACTTCCCATGACATTCTGCGGCTCAATAATCATACCGTCTCTAAGGAACGTCAGCTCGGCTCGGACATTGGGAGTGCCATCCACTTCCATAAGGCAATTGCTGGACTCTCCATCCAGACTATAAAGCCCTCTGGGACGATGATACTTGATGCTTCTGGAAAAGATGCGAACGCCATTGGCATATAGGGCCGTAGCCAAGGTGTCTCCAGCTACTCCCTTGTAGTTTTTTCCCTGATAAGTCAAGGAAAGTTTTTCTGTCGGAGTGATTCGTAAGGTTGGTAATTGGGAAAGTCTGGCCATTATTTTACCTCTGGTTCATCCACTTCCAAATTAGTTAGAGTATCGCGCCAAATACTAAACCACGCCCCGCATCCATCCCGGTGATACCACCACTCCTTTTGAGGTCCACCGATGTTGTTGCGCATATGGACGTAGTCACACCAGTCCCTGGAAGTCAATCCTTCTTCATCGGGTCTCGGACCGCGATCTTCTCCGCCAAAGCGGAATTCGTACCCATTTCGCCTGCCACAGATAGGACAGGTTATGGTGAGTGCCATGCGATCATCTCCTTTATATGCAAAGTCATTAGTCATTGGTTAAATGTGTTTCTAAATATTATAGTTAATTACAAATTACAAATGACTATTGACTAATGACATTTATTATATCTTAGATCAGGTGACCCAACCGAACTCTGGCCCGTAATTAACAGGGTTTGCGGTTTCACCCATCAAACGGTGCTCTTCATAGCGGCGCAGGGTGAAGGGCTTAAGGATTTCAGGGCAGTTTTCGGTCGCCATAAATTGGGCCAGATATTTTCCTGTTATGGGGGCCGATTTAAAACCAAAATACCCCCAGCCGCAGTCCATGTAGTAGCCTTGAATGTGATCATTCCCATCAATTATGGGAGCCATGTCCGGAGTCATGTCAGCCAGGCCTGCCCAGGCCCGCATAAACTTAACACCTTTCAGACACGGCAAAAGCTCTGTGAGCGCTTCTGCTTGATGCTTAATATAATGGGCTGTCGTCTGTGTCGTGTAGCTAGGCCAGGGGTCCATGTGAGACCCGGTCACTATTTCCCCCTTGAGGCTTTGATTGGCATAGACGTGATATACCCCGGAAGATACTACGTGATTCAAGAAAGGCTTCAATGGTTCAGTAACCATAGCCTGGATTGGCAAGACATGAATGGGAAGGCGGATGCCCATCATTTCAGAAGAGATGCGCGCTGAATAACCACCTGCCGCATTCAGTACCCGCGGTGTATATATCTTTCCTTTGTCCGTTTCCACGGAAACGACCCTCCGGTCTTCAACACCAATTCCGAGGACTTCAGTTCCCTGATGGATATGGACCCCTAATCTTGTGGCGCCTTTAGCCAACCCCCAAACCACCGCATCGTGGCGAAGGGTTCCACCAGGGGGATGGTACATGGCACCGAAGATAGGATATCTGATGCGATCTGAGATATCGAGCCCAGGGACCAACTCTTTGCATTGTTTGGGATCCAGCAGTTCACTTTTTATCCCAAGGAATTGTGCTGAGGCTACCTGCAACCTAAGGGCATTCAACCCTGCCTCACTATGAGCAAAGTTTAGGTTCCCACAATTAAAGAACATAAGGTTAAAATCGAGCTCATCTGTTAGCTTGGGCCAAAGCTTGAGCCCTTCATCGTAGAGCGGAAGGTTTTCCTTGGTCCGCTGATTGGCCCGGACAATGGCGGTATTTCTCCCCGCCCCTCCAAAACC
>JAUWXJ010000076.1 GCA_030616425.1 Desulfobacterales bacterium
GGCAGTATCGGCTGGAACCTTTGACGAGGCGTTTCTTGAGCTGCCGCGGGAAGTCCTGATCACGGCCATGCGAGAACACCAGAAATACTTTGCTGTGGTGAGTTCAGATCATCAATTGTTGCCCTGTTTCATTGCAGTCAACAATACACCAGCTGAAGATATGGCCATGGTCACATCTGGACACGAGCGGGTCATTCGGGCAAGGCTTGAGGATGCCCGCTTCTTTTTTGAGACCGACGCAAAAAATTCCCCCCATGAGATGGTTGAACGGCTCAAAGGGGTCTTGTTTCAGGCCAAGCTGGGAACCATGTTTGAGAAGGTGTGTCGCGTGCAGAAACTGGCCGAGTACCTTGCTAAATTGACGACGCCTAAGTTGAAATCCTCGGTATCACGGGCAGCATGGTTATGCAAATCAGACCTGACCACCCAAATGGTGAATGAGTTTCCAAGGCTCCAGGGTGTGATGGGTCGCATTTACGCGGCCCGCGAAAGGGAGCCCAAGGTTGTGGCTCAGGCTATTGAGGAGCACTATTTGCCGGCCCGTGCTGGAGGCCGACTCCCTGAGACCCCTGCTGGTGCCATTCTGAGCATTGCTGACAAGTTGGATACGATCTGCGGCTGTTTTGGAATCGGTCTGATCCCGAGCGGGACCTCTGATCCATATGCCCTGAGACGCCAGGCCATAGGGATTATCCAGATCATGTTAGCCCGGGCTTTTTCCTTCTCCCTAAAAGGGCTGATTCAAAAGAGCATTGAGCTTTTGGACGATAAGATATCTGGAAATACAGAGCAGCTGACGCAGAAAGTCCTCACCTTCTTTCAGCATCGCATGGAACACCTGTTAGCCGAGGGTGGCTTCTCCAAGGATGTGATTACTGCCGTGGTCAGCGCTTCCATGGATGATATCCCCGCGGTTCGAAAGCGGGCCGAGGCCTTGGAAGTAATGAAGGCCAAACCGGATTTCGAGCTTCTTGCTATTGCCTTTAAGCGCGTGGTCAACATTATCAAACAGGCAGAGCAACGGGGCGACATTGCACCAGAGCCACAACGTAACACAATAATATTACAGACCAGGCTCTTTCAGCAAGCAGAGGAACGCGCACTTAATGCGGCTTTTGAAAAAGTGAAAAAAGAGATATCTGAGGATTTGAACAGGGGAGTCTTTGAAGAGGCCTTGTTGACTGTTGCGACCCTGAAGGAGCCGGTGGATGCGTTTTTTGACAGGGTTATGGTCTTAACCGAAGATGAGCGTTTAAAAAAGAACCGCCTGGCCCTCCTTAGAGAAATTGCCGACCTCTTTTCCATCTTTGCCGACTTTTCCAAGATTTCCACGTGATGGTAGTGTCCGTTCACGATTCACGATTCCTCATGGATGTCAGCAGAAGGCCTGCGATGGTCTTGCCGTCCTGAATCTCGCCCTGTCGGATCATGTCAAGGGCTGTGTCCAAGGGTGTAGGCTGGACTTGCAGGACCTCGTCATCCTGAAGCTTCTGCTCGGCCAACGTCAATCGAGTGGCAAGAAAGATGTGGATATGTTCATCCGTGTATCCAGGGGCAGGCAGGATTTCAGCAAGCCTAGCAAGCTTTTCCGCTTCATAACCTGTCTCTTCCACTAATTCTCGTCGGGCACACTCCATAGGGCCTTCGTCGGGCTCCAAGGTCCCTGCAGGGATCTCTAACAGAAATTTCCCCACTGCATGGCGGTATTGTCTGACCAAGACAACCTTTCCATCATCAAGAAGCGGCACCATGGCTGCAGCGCCAGGATGGCGAACGATTTCCCGGTCTTTAATCACGCCGTTCGGCAAGGTCACTTTCTCAAGCACAACATCGAATAGCTTGCCATTGTACAGATTCGTGATCTTGTGCACTTTGACAGACATGAGATTCTCCTTTTTCAGTTAGAACACACCGTGAAAAATTGATTGACGCCATGTAATAAAGCTAATAATAAACGGCATACCATAAGGGCATCTGCCCTGTCCACTTCGCTTCAATCAGCCGGAATGTCCAACCGAAAGCTGATTAACATATGAACATCGATATAGTCGTCTTATCCATTGCCACACTGCTCGGTCTTTATATGGCAGCCAACATTGGTGCCAATGACCTCGCCAACGCCATGGGGACCTCGGTGGGGTCTGGGGCGTTGACCCTGAAGCAAGCTGTGTTGGTGTCGATCATTGCCAATATCCTTGGGGCTACGCTTGCAGGCGGGCACGTGACCAGCACGATCAGCAAGGGAATCATCGACCCTGGCCTCCTTGTGGACGAACCGAACAGGTTGATGCTTGGCATGTTTGCTGCCCTTATTGCAGCCAGCGTGTGGGTGCATTTGGCTACATACTTTGGGCTCCCTGTTTCTACCACCCATGCCATCGTGGGGGCAGTGGTGGGCTTCGGCATTATAAGCGTAGGTGCGGGGGCCGTAAGCTGGGGCAAGATCATCACTATTGCCATGAGTTGGATTATTTCACCGGCTGCAGGGGCCGTGGTCGCAGGAGGTATCTTCTATTTTGCTGAAAAAAAGATCATGTCTGTCAGGGACCCTCATGCGGCTGCAGTTCACTACACCCCTGTACTCATCTTTGTTGTTGTTCTGGTACTTATTTTGTCGTTTATATTCAAGGGGCTCAAGAACCTGCACCTTGAGATTGGTTTTTTCCATACGCTTTTACTTGCAATTCCTTGCGCGGTCCTGGCCAGCCTGGTTGGCCGTAAGTGGGTACGCTGGCAGGTACATCTTAAATGTGAAGTGGGCCCCAATCCTCAGGGGTACACACCCGCAGATTGTGTCTTTGCCCAGATTCAGGTACTCACGGCCTGCTATGTAGCCTTTGCCCACGGGGCGAATGATGTGGCCAATGCCGTCGGCCCTCTTGCAGCTATCTTCTCTGTGGTGAAAACCAAGTCCGTTGCCCTCCAGGTGGACGTCCCCTTCTGGATGCTTTTTATGGGTGGCATTGCTGTGGGTGGGGGGCTTTTTGCTTTTGGTACGCGTGTTATGGAGACCATCGGAAAAAACATTACGGAGATTACCCCGCTCCGGGGGTTTTGTGCAGAATTTGGGGCGGCTACTACTATTCTGATTTGTTCTCGCCTCGGTCTCCCCGTATCAACTACCCACGTGCTGGTTGGCTCTGTAGTTGGCGTAGGGCTGATGCGCGGCATGGGAACGCTTGATTTGCGTATTCTCAAAAACATCGGCCTTTCATGGATCGTGACCCTGCCGTTCACAATAGTCTTGGCCATGGTTTTGTATAAACTCCTTATCCTCTTTTTACTATGAATCAATTACCGAAAGGAGGGAAGTCGTATGCGCCTAATGCTTAGCTCGTTATTTTACAAATCTCCTTTTGAGAACCTGCAGAAGCACGCAGACAAAGTCAAAGAATGCGCCCATCTGTTCAAAGAAGCCACGGTCTGCCACATTGGCGAAGAGTGCAAGAAATTTGACATCTTGACCGAACAGGTGGCGCGGCTGGAAAGTGAGGCTGATGTGATCAAGCGCAATATCCGCAACCATCTACCGAGGGGTATCTTCATGCCGGTAGACAAATTCCAGTTTGTTGATTACCTCAGGGAGCAGGATAAGGTCCTGGACGAGGTGGAAGAAGCCCTGTTCTGGCTTTCGTTTCGGCCCAAGGGGATCCCGGGTGAAGTGGCTACCGATATCCATAGCCTGGTGGGGGCCGTGATTCCACCCATTGAAAAGCTACCCGAACTAGTTTCCTTGGCCACTGGCTATTTCAGGAGCAAGTCTGATGAGCAAAGGGACACAATGAAAAGCCTCATCCGCGAGATTCGCCAGGATGAAAGAGCGGCCGATCATATAGAGAGGGAGGTGAAATTCAAGATCTTTGAACACATAAAAGACCCTCTGGCAGTATTTCACGTGATCAGCTTCGTGGGGCATGCGGGTAGTATTGCCGATCACGCCCAGAATGCCTCAGACCGCATGCGGACCATGATTGCTAGATGAGGAGGGGAAAGACGGGCCCAGGTTTTTCCAGAATTTCTCCAGACTGGGGATGTTCAGGAAAAGGTTTTGAACCGCAAAAGCGAGCGCATTCCCCGCCGCAGACGGACGGGGGCGCGAGCGCCTAAATAACCACCTGCGTAGCAGGTGGCTTTGTTGAGCGGCTGCAAGCCGCAAAACAAAGAAGCACGAAGTGCCATTGTTTAAGTTTGCATGCCCATGCGGAGCAAGGGGATGCAAACAATCTAAAATGGCCGACTTCCTTACGGTCGAAGATTCCCTGCAGCTTGCTGCAGGGAGCTTCAAACAGCCCCTAATCGTTTTTTCCTACAAGCTCTTTCAGGGCTTCCATGATCTCTGGATAGCGAAAAGCAAACCCATGCTTTTGCAGCTTCGCCGGGATGGCCCTCTGACCTTCAAGAAGGACCGACCCAAATTCTCCAAGCACGAGTCTGAGCATAAAGGCAGGTGTTGTCAAGAATGATGGCCGCGACAGGACCTTTCCCAGGGCTTTGGACAATTCCCTGTTGCGAACAGGATTTGGTGAGCAGAAATTGACCGGGCCATGGATGTCCTGATGCTCAAAGCAGAACAGAAATGCGTTTAATAGGTCTTCCATGTGTATCCAGGGAAACCACTGATTGCCGCTCCCTAAAGGCCCCCCAACAAACTTTTTGAAAGCAGGAATCATTTGTCCCAACGCGCCCCCTGTCTTACCAAGGACAATACCGAATCGGCTTATGACTACTCTTGCGCCCTTGCTGACCGCCTTGTGAGCCTCCTTTTCCCAATCAGCGCAAACCTTGGCCAGGAAATCGTCTCCAGGGGTATCCCCCTCTGTGAGTTCCTCATCGCCCCGAAAACCATAGTATCCAACAGCTGAGGCGCTGCAAAGGAGTGCCCCTTTTTCTTCGGGCATGGCTTCTGCCACGTTTTGTGTGGTGAGAACCCGGCTGTCACGGATGAGCTGTTTGGTCTCATCATTCCATCGCCTCAAGATCGAGGCCCCGGATAGATTGATTACCACGTCCTGGGCCTGAATTTCTTCCTGCCATGAGCCTTTGACAGAGGTATCAGCAGACACGTATCTGACTTCCTGGGGCGTATAGGTCCTGGGCTGCGGGGAGTGGTCGACAACAGTGACTTGGTGCCCTTTTTCCACAAGCCGGATGGAGAGTTGGGTGCCGACAAAGCCAAGGCCGCCGGTGATAAGGACCTTCACATTACCTCCGTTTCAATTGCGACTCCGTGAGCCATCAGCTGGGTTGAAGGATTTCGCGCCCGCTCCCAGGGGTCGTTCGAGCTCTGAGAGATCACAGGGAAATGCTAAATTTCAAAATCCAAATGTCAAATGCCGACTTCTCTATATGTCTAAATTTGACCGGCGTGCTCCCCGCAAGCCCCGCCCGGAAGGGCGGGGTCAAGGGGAGCTATACAAGAAGGTCTGTTTTCCTTTCCGGGAAGCCCCGCCCGGGAGGGCGGGGAGGCTTCACATTTTGGAATTTGACATTGACTTGAACTTTCGGCTTTGGCATTTGGCATTGACTCCCAACAAACCCAACAAACTCAACAAACTCAACAAACCCAACAAACCCAATAAACTCAATATCCTTTGGGATTATTCTTGTGCCAGTTCCAGGCGGTTTCAACGATTGGCTCAAGGTCAGGAAATTGTGGCCTCCAGCCCAGATCCTTAGTCGCTTTTTCACTTGAGCTGATAAGGACCGCAGGATCACCCGGACGCCTTTCTACTACCTTTGCCGGAATCTCTTTTCCGGTCACACGCCGGGATATTTCGATTACCTGCTTCACTGAATGGCCCTTAGCGTTTCCAAGATTGTATTGTCCGCCTGGCAGGCCTGCCAACAATCTCTCCAGAGCAAGCAGATGAGCCTGAGCTAGGTCTTCGATGTGGATGTAATCTCGGATGCATGTGCCGTCTGTGGTTGGATAGTCATCCCCGAAGATGTCTACAGTTGGTCGTTGACCAAGGGCCGTCTTAAGCACAAGAGGGATCAAGTGTGTTTCCGGGTCGTGATCTTCTCCTAACTCGCTATCAGGGTCTGCACCGGCTGCATTAAAATACCGCAGAGAAACCGATTCGAGGCCATAAGCGTTCCTGAAATCGTGGAGTATCTGTTCAACCATGACTTTGGTCCTGCCGTAAGGACTGATCGGTTTTTGAGGGTGGTCTTCGGTTATAGGAATTTCAACCGGCTCGCCATAGGTAGCACAAGAGGATGAGAATATGAAATTGCCAATATTCCTTTCAACCATCGCTTCAAGCAGGGCAAGGGTATTTGCAACATTATTCTGGTAGTATTTGGCGGGTTCCTTCACAGATTCTTGGACATAACAAAACGCAGCAAAATGCATGACGGCCGAGATAGGGTGGTCCGAAAATATTTTTTGAAGCAGACTTGAGTCATTCATGGACCCTTTGAAAAAAGGCCCGTACTTTGCTGCTTGCCGGTGGCCGCAAACCAGGTTGTCAAGTACTATCGGCGTGTAACCCTTTACCGAAAGGTGCTTGGCCATGTGCGATCCAATGTATCCAGCGCCACCAACAACCAAGATGTTTTTCATGGCAAGTCTTCCTCCGCATCCGATCCCTGCATCCGATTGCAAAGGAGAGTCATGCGTTTTTGCGGCCTGTCGTTGCGCAGGGCAATGGCCAGTGCTTGTTTGGTTCCGATGATCACAACCAACTCCTTTGCACGGGTTACCCCGGTATATATGAGATTTCTTTGAAGCAAGACATAGTGCTGAGTCATTACCGGCAGGATCACAGCCCCATATTCTGAGCCCTGGGATTTGTGCACGGACACCGCATAAGCCAGCACAAGCTCGTCGAGTTCAAGAAAATCATAGTCAACACCACGGCCCTCGTATTTGACTCTGATTTTTTGGTTATCCCGATCAATTCGGCTGATGGCGCCGATATCTCCGTTAAAGACATCTTTTGCATAATTGTTTCTAATCTGCATTACCTTGTCTCCGCACCTGAAAGTATATTCCATACGCTCAATAATATCATTAGAGGGATTCAAAGCCTGTTGAAGCATGCGATTAAGGTTTACTGTGCCGATAATTCCTTTGTGCATGGGGCTCAGTACCTGGATGTCTGACAAGGGGTCAAGTTTGAACCGATTTGGAATCCGCTCGCAGCAAAGCTCCAAGATCGTTGAAAGCACCTTTTCAGGATCCTCTTGCTGGATGAAATAGAAATCCTGCACCGAGCCACGGTTGGAATCTGGAATGGTCGGAGAAATCCCTTGGTTGATCTTGTGGGCATTTACGATAATCAGGCTCTCCCGGGCCTGTCTGAAGATCTCTTTCAAGAATACGACAGGGACCTGTTCAGAGTTGATCATATCCCGCAGTACATTTCCAGGACCAACAGAGGGAAGCTGATCGACATCGCCTACCATCACCAGGACCGCTGTCATGGGTACTGCTTTAACAAGGTGATACATCAAAAAAGTATCCACCATGGATGTTTCATCTACAATCACTACATCGGCATCAAGTGGGTCTCTTTCGTTTTTCTGAAAACCGCCGCTCTTAAAGTTATAGGCAAGAAGGCGGTGGATGGTCTTTGCTTCACGGCCTGTGACCTCGGAGAGCCTCTTGGCTGCCCGGCCTGTGGGTGCGCAAAGCCGGACCTGCTTCCCGGCCGCCTCAAAGACTGTTAGGATCGCCTTGACCAGGGTGGTCTTGCCTGTACCAGGTCCACCCGTGATAATCGAAGCCTTGTGCGAAAGAGCCGTTTGCAGGCCAATCCATTGCTCTTCTGAAAGCACAACGGCTAGTCTTTGTTGGACCAGTCTTTCTGTACGGATAGCATCCTTACCAACGCTTTTTGTCGGGACAGAAAGCAGGGCCTTAAGACGGTTGGCCAGGCCCACCTCAGCCGCGTAAAAAGCTTTCAGGTAGACTGCTGTCATAGGTTCGGGCAAATGATTCCCGGCCTGAAAATCTTGTAATAGTTCACCATTCGGGACAAGGCAAACCGCTTCTCTTCGGCCTCCAATGCCTTTACCCGGTATGCGGTTATCCTCGGTGGAAATGGCTGTAGGCCTACGTTCATCGGTTTGCCTTGTCCCCCGAACTGTTACAAAGTCTTCCAGGACAATGTGTCCTGATCCGGCCAGATTCCTGACAGCCGTCTCAAGCGTGATGCGATCTATCTCAAGGAGTGCCTCGGCACGATTCAGTAGCTGATTATACGGGGCGAACATGTGTCCCTCATCAGACACCTTGTCCAGTACGTGCAGGATGCCCGCCTCAGTCCGTATCATGGCATCTTTGGCAATGCCAAGTTTTTCTGCAATGCGGTCAGCTATGAGAAAGCCGATGCCAAATATGTCGGTTGCTAGTCGGTAAGGATTTTCCTTCACCACCCGGATGGCGTTGCAACCATACTGCTTGAATATCTTGGCGCTATAGCCGGTGCTCACCCCATGGCCTTGAAGGAAGATCATGACGCCCCTGATTTCTCTTTGACTCTCCCAGGTCTGGCGGATGACCTGAAGCCGTTTTTCTCCAATTCCCTCTACCTCAAGGAGCTTGTTCGGAGAATGCTCAATAACCCGCAGTGTTTTTTCCCCGAACCGGTCTACCAATCGCTGGGCCATTGCCGGGCCGATCCCCTTGATCATGCCTGAGCCCAAGTACTTTTGAATCCCGTGCACGTGGGCTGGAAGACTTACACTGTGAGAGGTGGCCTTGAACTGCTGACCGTACCTGGGATGGTTCTCCCAAACGCCTGAGAGTTTAAGCCCCTGTCCAGGTGTGATGCCAGTCAGTTGGCCTACCACGGTAACCAACTCTGGGTTCCCTTTGACCTTTAACTTGGCTACCGTGTAGTGGTTGTCCTCGTTGAAGTAGACTATCCGTTCCAGTTGGCCTTCCAGCGTTTCAGGCATAATGATTTTCCGCAACGCTCCATCCCGCCACAGGCGGATCTTCGACATTTTATGCGAATGGCATGAAAACTGTTAATAAAAAAGCTTTGATCTCAATAAGTTGTAGAAATTCCAAGCATGAGTAAGTTAACGAACACAAAACGATATGTCAATCGATTTGAAGCCCCCCGCAGTCCTGCTTTGGCAGGACGGGGGATGCGCTCACTTTTACGGTTCAAGGGAGTCGTTGCCCGCGTTTGCTCGGTCTTTGGCCAAACCATTTCTCCTTGAGTATCACCTATATCTCTGATAGATTTTTTTCAAGATCCATATGTTATGCATACCCCGTGTGGGACAATGACTCATCATGCCCCAGGCAACCTTCCGATTCTATGAAGAGCTGAACGATTTTCTCCCCAGAGAAAAAAGAAAGAGGGATTTTGCGGTCCCATTCAGTCCAAGAAGCACGGTCAAGGACGTGATAGTATCCTTGGGGGTGCCCCATAACGAGGTTGATCTGATCCTTGTAAATGGCGTGTCCGTGGACTTCAAATGCTCCCTTAAAGGTGGAGAGCGGATCAGTGTTTATCCAGCCTTTGAGTCACTCGACATTCGGCCTAGCAGAAAACTGGGGCCCAACCCCTTAAGGGATTTGAGATTTGTCGCCGACATCCACCTCGGGAGGCTATCAAGGTACATGCGGCTTTTTGGGTTTGACACCCTCTATTTTAATGATTTGGATCCAGAGGCCCTCATCGAAATCTCTATCCAACAAGCTCGGGTCTTGCTAACGCGGAGCCGGCGTCTTTTGAAACACAAGGCCATGACTCGCGGAATCTTGGTCGGAGAGGTTGATCCCAGGATGCAGCTTAAAGCGGTTTTCCAGCGCCTCGATCTTTATGCTGAAGCTCGTCCCTTCTCAAGATGCCTTTCCTGCAATGGTCTTGTTAAACCGATCTCAGAGCAAGAGGTTGCCCACAGACTCCCGTCAAGGGTGAAGGCCAAATACCACACGTTTTCCCTGTGTAAGTCGTGTGATCGCGTCTACTGGAAAGGGACGCATTTTGAACGTATGGGTAGTTTCGTGGAAGATGTGCTGGGAGGGTAGGGGGGTGAACCCGTAGGTTCATAATATAGGAATTTCCTTTTGCTGCCTTGCAAGACCGCCTGCCATCGCCTGGCACTGGCGGGCAGGTATTCGTCATAGGGTTGCGGTTGCGCAGCCCGTTTAGCGCAAGCTTCACTTCGTGTCGGTTCTCGGTTTACGTCAAACGGCCCGCCCTGGCGCGACACCAGAATAATAAACGATGCCATATAAAAAAACCCGGTCTGGGCCAGGGTTTTGAAAAGTGACGCAACCGATGGCCGTTAAACGTAACGAGCAGCGTAACCGATAGACCGTAAACGTTAACTTGTTATTGACTTCATAGTCGTGATTTTATAGGTATCCTGCTCGTGGATCTAGGAAGAATCAGGGATGTTGGCGTGGCGGCGGCTGCTCGCGCAGGCGAAATTCTTCGAAATCGCTGGGGCAGAACCCATACCATAGGGAAAAAGGGCGCCATCGATTTAGTGACAGAA
>JAUWXJ010000001.1 GCA_030616425.1 Desulfobacterales bacterium
CGGCGAATTCGCCAGGTGATGAACAGCTATATTGGAAAGGGCGGTCACCTCAGCGCCCAGCCAATGGGCGCGCTGAGGGATTACGTTGCCCGAAATCCGCGCACGGAGCGTCCGGCCGTGGTAAACTTTCCTGTGCTGCCCGACAACCCCCATAGGGTCGATGTGCCAACCACGCTAAAATTAATCGATGAATACCGGCCGGAGTTGATCATTTTCGGAAAGAGCATGGTCCTGCACAAGGAGCCGGTTGCTGAGATCCGCCAGTTCCTTGACGCCCAGGACATCAATGCTGTGTTGATGTACGACATGGCCCACGTGCTGGGGCTCATCGGCCCGCACTTTCAGCAGCCTTTTGAGGAAGGAGCCGACCTGGTTACCGGATCGACACACAAGACTTTTTTCGGCACACAACGCGGAGTCATTGGTAGTAACTTCCAGGAGCATGAAGAGCGTTATGAGCTTTGGGAGGCTCTGGTTCGGCGGGCCTTCCCCGGATCGGTCTCCAACCATCACCTCGGCACATTACTCGGGCTGCTGATGGCCGCATACGAGATGAATCACTTCAAGGACGAATACCAACCAAAAGTCATCTCCAATGCCAAGGCATTCGCCAGGGCGCTAAAGGAAAGTGGGTTGGATGTAGCCGGCGACCCGGCCATCGACTTCACGGAAACCCACCAGGTGGTGGTCGATGTGGGTTACAGCTACGGGCCGGAAATTGCCGGCCGGCTCGAAGCCAATAACATCATCTGCAATTATCAAGCAAACACGGACGAAGAGGGGTTTACTGCTTCCGGGGCTCTGCGGATGGGTGTATCTGAGATGACCCGCTTCGGCATGGAAGAAGAAGGTTTCCGGACCATGGCCGCTCTGATCCATGATGTGGTTGTGAACGATATGAATGTCACTGATCAGGTCAAAGCGCTCCGGGAGCGATTCTCAGATCTGCGGTTCTGCTTCCGTGGCGACGAATACGCCGACGTGCTGCAAAAGCTGCACGAACTGCTGTAAACAACCTATATTCAAGACGTCCCAGAATAGGAAATCGTGGGTTTCATGGAGAGGTGAAATTCTTCCTCTATTGCTTGAACGTCTTCCATCCTTTTTGGATCAAGAAATGTCTTATAAATGAGGTCGTTTCTGTCTAGTGGCCTGCCGAGCAATTTCTGCTCAAGCATGGGCAGAGCTTGAATCGATTTGTCACAGACCGGGTAGTTCCTGTCATCGAGATTGATAATCGCATCAAAGGAGAGATTGGAAATATTGTTGATGTCTACAAGCTTGATATCTCCGGACCGGGTGAGAAGAAGATTCCCCACACCTGCAAGATCCGGGACATGATTTGCCTCCACGATCATCTTCTTGACCCTTCCTATGAAGCTCTCAACCTTTTCCTTAACACTGTGGATCCATTGATCGCTTGTCGTAACTAAGTCCTCACCTTTGTCACATCCCATGTTACGCAAAAGTGAGATCAAATGGTCTTTGTCCAAATGGCTCCATGGGTCCAGTACTTCTCCTTTGACATACTCCTGAAGGCCGCAAAGGAGGATTTCGTGTTTTTCATTTCTTGTATAATCTGTCAGAAATTCTTCGGACCTCGCGACATAATCTGGAGCCAAGTAGGTTCCAACAATCCTTACTCTTTTTAACTCTTCCTCACCATCTTCTATGGTCTTGAACCTCGTTCTATATATCCTCAACATCTTTAAAGGCTCAGCCCTCGGATAACTCCTCAATCCATCGATCATGATCCCCTTTGTTTCATCTTCCACATCCTCGGGGTCTAATACCTCCATGATATGGGAGCGCAACCCTTGACAATAATGCCTCCTGTAAAAATAAATTCCTGGGGCTCTGATAAAGTTGAGTTCCAATATATCTTCGTGATTCAGGGATGGTTTTTCTCTTATGTCTTCCGGCATGTGAGAAATTAGATACCCTTTTTGGTGACGTGAGCCTTAGCAAAGGTGGAGCTTCGGGAAACCACAGGGTCCCATACCCCCCCTGCCCCTCAGACAGCCCGGGCCAGGGTCAGGACATCCACAAATTCCGCACCGGCCTTCATCAAGACCCGAGCACACTCATTAACTGTGGCGCCGGTTGTGTAGACATCATCCACTAAAACGATCTTTCGGCCTTTTATCCTCTCTGGATGCCGAACGGAAAAGGCGCCTTTGATGTTTTTCCGGCGCTCTCTCCGGCTGAGTTCAGTCTGGGGTGCTGTCCAGCGACTGCGGGATAGCGTGAAACCGTCAAAGGGAATTCCTTCCTGTTTTGCCCATCTCCTGATCAAAAGGTGGGCTTGATTGAATCCCCGTTTCCGGAGGCGCTTCACGTGCAGCGGCACTGGAACAAGGAGATCTATAGCATCCCCATCCCAGAATTGAAAAAAAGTCTCCCTGGCAAGGGCGCCCAAAGGCCGGGACATGGAGATCTTCCTTCCGTATTTAAGAAGATGAATCGCCTCCATAAGGCTATCGTCATAGACTCCGAAGGCCCTTGCCATTCTGAAATATCTTCTTTCAGTGATGCACTCGGAACAGGTGTGATTGTCTCCTTCCCGGGAAACAAAAGGGAGACCACATCTTGAGCAAAAAGGGGAAGCAATCGGGGTAAAGCCCTTTCGGCAAGGCTCGCAAAAGTGCGGAGCAGTAGGATCTGAAACAGGATCAGATGCAAGCTCGCAAGCTGATGGCTGCAATGGATAATAAGTATTGCAAATAAGGCACTTGGGCGGAAAAACCGCCCTTAAGCATGCCTGCCACAATCCTTGTAGAAAAGGCAGAACGTTCATGTTTAACGCAGCCGTTCTATTACGACTTGTGCAAATTCAGAGCACCTTAGTTCACGGCTGCCTGGCATCTGGCGCGCCAAATCGTGAGTTACAAGGCCATCGGAAATACTTTTCTGCACGGCCTGCTGAATGGCCGAGGCCGCCTCTTCCCATCCCAAAAACTCCAGCATCATGACCCCGGATAGTATCAGTGAGATTGGGTTGGCCATATCCTGACCAGCGTACTTGGGGGCTGTGCCATGAGTCGCCTCAAAGACTGCACAATTGTCTCCAAGATTGGCCCCAGGGGCCATACCGAGGCCCCCTACTTGAGCGACCAGGGCGTCAGAGAGATAGTCTCCGTTCAGATTAGGGGCGGCAATCACATGGTAGTCTTCCGGCCTAAGGAGTACTTGCTGAAACATCATGTCTGCAATCTTATCTTTGATCACCACCTTACCCGAAGGCACTTTGCCCTCATGCTCCAGCCCACCCTCTGACTCAACGATGATGTGATCCCCGAATATCTCACGCGCCACTTCATAGCCCCATTTCATGAAGGCCCCTGCAGTCTACTTCATGATATTTCCCTTGTGCACCAAGGTCACACTCGGAAGGTTGTGATCCAAAGCATATTGTATAGCTCTTGCCACCAGCCGCCTTGAAGCTGTTCGGCTCATGGGCTTCATACCAATGGCCGAATCCTTGGCCACATCAACTCCCATCTTATCCTTCAGAAAGCCAATAACAGCCTCTGCCTCTTTGCTTTGGGCTTCCCATTCGATCCCGGCATAGACATCTTCTGTGTTTTCCCGAAACACCACCATATCGACCCTTTCAGGGTGCCTCATTGGGCTGGGAACACCCTTGATGTATCTAATGGGCCTAACACAGGCATACAGATCGAGTATCTGTCGCAATGCCACATTGATACTGCGAATCCCTTCCCCCACCGGCGTAGTCAATGGCCCCTTGATGGCTACAACATAATCCTTAATCGCCTGCAAAGTCGCCTCAGGAAGCCATTCACCTGTTTCTTGATATGCCTTCTCCCCTGCCAATACCTCCGACCATATGATCCTGCGGTCGTCTCCGTACGCAAAAGCGATGCCCGCATCCAGGACACCCTTAGCAGCGGCCCAAATATCAGGGCCGATCCCGTCTCCTTCAATAAACGGAACAATGGGCTCGTCCGGAACCAGAAGCTCACCTTGCTCCGTCACGGTAATCCGACGGGTGTTGCCTTGATCTTTTTCCTCAGTTTCCAATGTCGTTTTCCTCATGAACCCACTTAGAAGCTCAAAGCTGAAAGGTCAAAGCCCGCCCTGGCGCGTCGTTCCCTATGAGCTGCACGGCCAATAAACCCGGCCTGGGCCAGGGCTCAAAGCAAGAAAAAAATTCCGGCTTTCAGCTTTCAGCCTTGAGCTTTCAGCTAACAACAAACGGGCTTAACGGGCTGACCATTTCTTAAGATAGATCTGAATAATCGATACTGCTGCCGGAGTTATGCCAGATATCCTGGAAGCCTGTCCGAGAGAAATCGGCTGAATCCTTGAAAGCTTCTCCTTTACTTCATTCGAGAGTCCAGGAACAGCTTGATAGTCAAAGCTGTCAGGGATTTTTGTCCCTTCCAGGTTTTTCACGCGTTCAACCTGCTGCATCTGGCGTCGAATATATCCATCGTATTTAACAAGGATGGTGGCTTGTTCAGCTATCTCCTTGTCAAAAGAAAGAACGCGGCTATCAAGCTTTGCAATATCTTTCAGCTCGACCCCGGGCCTTTTTAGCAGATCCTGCAAGGTGACTGGTTGATTGATAAAGCCAAGCCCAAGACCTTCGAGGGTAGAATTCACTTCTGGCCTTGGGTTGAGGCGAACATCCGAAAGAAGGGCCAAAAGTCTCTGTACGGCATCACGCTTTTTCTCAAATTTCTCATAGAGCTCCTCAGACACCAGGCCGATCTGATATCCGAGCTCGCGAAGACGCAAATCTGCGTTGTCCTCCCGCAGGAGAAGGCGATACTCGGCCCTTGAGGTAAACATCCTATACGGCTCCCGGGTACCTTTGGTTACCAGGTCATCGATCATAACGCCGATATAGGCCTGGTCCCGGACAAGAATAATCGGGGGGTTTCCTCTCAGATGGTACACAGCATTGATCCCTGCCATGATCCCCTGGCCTGCTGCTTCCTCATAACCAGAGGTGCCGTTTATCTGGCCCGCCAAAAATAACCCTCGAATCGCTTTACACTCTAAGCTTGGTTTAATCTGCACCGGGTCCACATAGTCATACTCAATGGCATAGCCTGGCCGAACAATCTCCACCTGTTCAAGCCCCTCAATAGACCGAAGCATCTTGAGCTGCACATCCACCGGAAGGCTCGTTGAAACACCGTTTGGATAAATCTCTGTGGTTCCGAGCCCAATGGGCTCAAGAAAGATCTGGTGTCGGGGTTTATCTGGAAAGCGGACCACTTTATCTTCAATCGATGGACAATAGCGTGCCCCGACCCCTTTTATAACCCCGGTAAAAAGAGGAGATCGATCAAGACCTGTTTTAATAATATCATGGGTCTTTTCGTTCGTGTAAGTAATGTGACATGGAACCTGCTTTTGACTGATGGACTTTGTCTCAAAGGAAAATGGAAGTGGTGGTTCATCTCCGTACTGCGGCGTCAGCCTGGGAAAATCGATCGTACGTCCATCCAACCGAGGCGTGGTGCCGGTCTTGAGGCGACCTATCCTTAAACCCAAAGATTTCAGGCTGTCTGATAGCTTGTTCGAGGGTGGATCTCCCATGCGCCCTGCAGGAAAATTTTTTAACCCTATATGGATCAGCCCTCTCAGAAAGGTGCCTGTGGTGAGGATAACTGTTTTCCCAAAAAACCTCTCCTGGATACTTGTTATGATGCCTCTGACCGCACCATTCTCCACAATCAGGGCATCTACCAGCCGCTGTTTTATGTCCAGATTCTCCTGGCGCTCCAACACACCCTTCATGCGAAGGCGATATTGTTCTTTGTCGGCCTGGGCCCTGGATGACTGCACAGCAGGGCCCTTCTTGGTGTTCAGACGGCGGAACTGGATACCAGTAGCATCAATGTTTTTGGCCATCTCCCCGCCAAGGGCGTCGATCTCACGCACAATATGACCTTTGGCCAAGCCTCCTACGGCCGGATTGCATGACATCTCTCCAATGTGGTCTACGTTAACAGTAACCACCAGCGTGCTATGCCCCAAGCGGGCTGCAGCCAAAGAAGCCTCGCACCCGGCATGGCCGGCTCCCACCACTATAACGTCGTATGTCTTGGAATATGGTTCCATGTGAAGCCTCCCCGCCCTGAAGGGCGGGGCTTGCGGGGAGCGAGCCGGTCAAGAATACTACTTCCTTCTCTGTCTCATAACCTCGTACAAGACGACGGCTCCAGCTACAGCAGCATTAAGCGAGTCAACTAAGTTCCTCTGCGGAACAGATACAAGATAGTCACAAGTCTTTCGAACCAAAGGACGTATCCCCTTGCCTTCACCCCCGATGACAAGGACCAAACCAACATTGAAATCAGCCTCATCTGCCCGTTGCTCTGAACCGGCATCGGCCCCCACTACCCAAAGGCCTGCCTTCTTGAGTTTTTTCAAGGCTGCCACAAGGTTAGTAACCCGAGCTATCAATGTATGCTCCATGGCTCCAGAAGAAGCCTTTGAAACCGAGGGGACCAAAGGAGCAGAACGGTTTTTAGCAAGCACGATACCGTGGGCGCCCATGGCGAGTCCGGTCCTGATAAGGGATCCCAGGTTTTGTGGGTCTTCAATCCCATCCAGGGCCATAACTATCGGAAGCTCACCATCGGTTTCGGCCTTTCTGAGGATAGCGTCTATATCTACCAGCGGATAATCACTGACACGGGCTGCAACGCCTTGGTGTACCGAGGCGCCCAGGCGCGATCTAAAATAATCCGGCGCTTTATGCTGTATGGGGATCCCCTCGGCCTGAGCACGTTCCAAAAGGTCCTGAATACCTTTGGCGCGTCGACTCTTTGACACATACAGCCCTTTGAACTCCCGCCGTCCTGCCACCAAGGCCTCATAAACCGGATGGATCCCATAAAGAAGATCATTCATGCAAGCGTGCTTTTCCGATTATGGCTTTCAGTTCCGAAACCGCCTTTAGCAGATCATCATTGACAATCACATGATGATACCGCTCGGCCTCTGCCATTTCTGCTTTGGCGCTGTTCAGCCGCTGCTCAATCGCCTCAGCTGAGTCCATGCCCCGTTCCGCAAGTCGCCGCTTCAGTTCCTCCATGGATGGTGGTGCTATGAAGACCAAAATAGCTTCAGGATATTTGGGGTAGAGTCTTTTGGCCCCCTCAACGTCAATGTCAAACAGGATGTCGTAGCCCCTGTTAAGGCTGTCTACTAGAAATTTGGCCGGCGTGCCATACAGGTGGCCATGTACTTCAGCCCATTCGGCCAACTCACCAGAGTCTATCTTCTTACGAAAGGCAGCATCACTGATAAAATAGTAGTCTACGCCATCCCGCTCATTCCCGCGAAGGGGACGCGTAGTATACGAAATCGAATACTGAAGCGATAGATCTTCTCTCAAGATCGCTTTCAGAATAGTTGATTTCCCCGCCCCAGAAGGTGCAGATATGATGAACAGATGTCCTTTTTTTGCCATAACGCACGGTCTTATAAGCTGCCCGGAGCCTTTTTCTTATCCTCCTTGAATTCAATCCCCGTCACAAACCGCTGCGATATGGTCTCGGCTTGAATAGCCGAGAGTATGACGTGGTTGCTGTCGGTAATAATAATAGAACGCGTACGACGCCCCTGGGTAGCGTCAATTAACCGCTTCCCCTCCTTTGCATCCTCCTTGAGCCGTTTCATGGGAGCCGAACTTGGCGTCACAATGGTCACTATACGACTGGCAACGACTGTGTTTCCAAATCCGACGTTCAGCAAGGTCGTATCCATTATCTCCTCCAGAGGTTTGTCTCTCGTCATTCGTTATTCGCGGCTCGTTACGTTTTACGTCCCACGGTTACCGAAACGAGCTGCGCAACCGAGAAACGATATACGATTCACCATTTCTCAGTCACTTGCAATCCTTTACTACTCTATATTCTGAACCTGCTCTCTGAGTTTCTCCAGTTCGCTCTTGATTCCCACAACAATCTGGGATAACTTCACATCCCCTCCCTTTGAACCGATCGTGTTAACCTCCCTGTTGAGCTCTTGGAGCAGGAAATCAAGAGTCCTTCCGGCTGGTGCCTCCGATTCGATCATGTCTAGAAACTGTTTCAAATGACTCTCGGCACGAACTATCTCCTCTGTAATATCACTCTTGTCTGCTATAAAAGCCGCTTCTTGAGCCAATCGATTTGGATCTATCTCCACCGTGCCCTGTGTAAGTGCAGCTATGCGTTCCTCCAAGCGACTATGATAATGTGACAATACGGACGGAGCCAATTCTTTTATGCGGGAGAGGCCCTCCTGAACAGACCGCAAACGTTCCATAAAGTCCTGGTAGATGGCCTTGCCCTCTGATACACGCATGGCATTTACTTCCTCTAAGGCCGAACCTATACACGATGAAAGAACCGACCAGGTTTTTTCAAGATCTTCTTCAGGTTCTGTAGTCGTAATGACCCCGCGCATGCCCAAGAGTGTTCCAAGCCCGACCTTTTCGTCAATTTTTAGGGTTTCGCTCAGCTCGGATAAGGCCCTGTAGTATTCTTTGGCCAGGGGTAGATTAACATCGATGTCAGGAACCGCTTGCGAACCATTCTTAACTTTAATCATCACCTCCACCCTGCCACGCGAAATCTTGGTCGCGACCAGCTTTTTGATCTGATCCTCGAGAGGAAGAAACCGCTGAGGCATACGTACAATGACCTCTCCGTAGCGACTATTGACCGAACGTATCTCTATGGTAAATGTGCGACCCTCAACTCTCTTTTCCGCCCTGCCAAAGGCGGTCATACTCTTGATCATGGTATCACCGAATCTTTCTGTCCTTTCCTGCTATAAGGTCACAATTTATACAAATATCTCTCTCTGACACATCTCAGAAACCGTATGATTGGCTCCCCTGCATAGTCGGGATACGTCCAGTCCAACGCACGAAAACGACCCTTGTAGAAAATCAGGGTCAGGTCTGCATAAATTCCTGTCCTCAGATAAATGCGATGGGTATAATTCTTCCCGGTTGCAAGCACAAACCGTTCTGGCAGTAAGTATCCGGGATCGATGTTGACAAGTCGCTTCCCCTGGGCCGAATACTCACCTTCCAAATCGTTCGTAAAAAGCTTTATGTCAGCCAGGGCGTCCTGCTGAATCAATTCACGGAAGGTCATAAATCGCCTGAAAAGGGGCGAGCCCATCTCAGGGGTATAGTAATCTGTATACTCAAAGGGAAGCCACGGGCTGACAATATCTATTGGGCCGAAGGCTTCAGACAGCTTACGAGCCACATCGACCAGAACCTCTTTATCCCTGGTGAAACAATTAATAACCAGCTTGGCAGGCTCAGGGCTTCGAGGCTTACTCATCGCCTACGGCCGCCCAACACTGGTATAGCGGAATCCTATGGCTCGCATCCGCTGTGGATCATAGATGTTCCGCAAATCGACCACAATCAGTCGTTTCAAGAGCTTCTTGATCCTTCCCCAGTCTATATTTCGGAACTCGTTCCATTCTGTGGCAAGGACCAAGGCATCAGCCCCTTCAGCTACTGCGTACAAATCTTCTTTATAGTCAACATCCTCAAGGTATCTTCTAGCCTGTTCCATCCCTGCAGGATCATACGCCTGGATCTTTGCCCCTTTCTCCTGTAGGCCTTTGATAATGGGAATTGTGGGAGATTCACGCATATCGTCTGTATTCGGCTTGAATGTCAGGCCAAGGATCCCTATGACCGCTCCCTTCGATTGCTCGCCCAAGGCTGAGATAATCTTTTCGATCATCATCACAGGGCGTTCCTCGTTCACCCTTATCACCGCATCAACGATCTTGAACTCATACCCGTATTGTCTAGCAATTTGACTGACAGCCCGTGTATCTTTAGGAAAACAAGACCCCCCAAACCCTGGTCCGGGATGCAAGAATTTGGAGCCAATCCGCCTGTCAAGGCCCATACCCTTGGCCACCTTATGTACATCTGCGCCAGCCCGCTCACAGATGGCTGCCATTTCGTTGATAAAGGATACCTTGGTGGCCAAAAAGGCATTGGAGGCATACTTGATCATCTCAGCTGTCACTACGTCGGTAATCACAAATGGGGTTTCAATCAGATAGAGCGGCTTGTAAAGGTCCTTTAGAATAGCGATAGCCTGTTCACTCTCGGCACCAATTACGACCCGGTTGGGACGCATGAAATCCTCTACTGCTGCGCCCTCCCTCAAGAATTCAGGATTGGAGGCCACGTCAAAGCCGCACGGCTCGGTCTGGTTTTCCTTGATAATAGTCTCAATCAGCTTACCGGTACCCACTGGAACTGTACTCTTTGTAACCACCACCTTATAGCCGTTCATGGTCTGACCTATAGATCTGGCTACCTCTTCTACATATTTTAGGTCAGCGCCCCCTTCCTGGTCGGATGGGGTACCCACTGCAATAAGAATCACCAGGGCATTTTGGACACCCTCTTTGATATCAGTAGTAAAAAAGAGGCGTTCATCCTTAATGTTCTTCTGTACCAGTTCGGCCAGTCCAGGTTCGTAAATCGGAATCTTGCCTTGATTCAGCAGCTTGATCTTGGACGCGTCTCTGGCTACACAGGTTACATGCAATCCGAACTCAGAAAAACAGACCCCTGTGACAAGCCCAACATATCCTGCACCAACAACACAAATGTTCAACTTATATCTCCCCCTTCAATATTATTTAAGCCGCAACCATTTTCCGGGCCAGCATCTCTTTAACAGCCTCAACCACATCGTCTGGGGTAATCAGATTGACGTCGTTCCCTTTCCTCAAAACCATGTGGCCTTCTCCCCAGGGGGCCCATATCTGAGGGTTGTTCCTGCCAAATAGAGCGAGCGTGGGTGTGCCTACTGCAGCCGCAACGTGCATTGGACCTCCCTGCAGCGTCACAAAGAGATCGCACTGCGCAATCATCCCCGCAAAATCCTTTATACTTCTTGAGCAGTACAAAGGCACATCGGCACTTAGCTTCTTTAAAAGCCCTGTTACGTGTTGCACTTCATATGGAGCGGTTGTCACGATTATCTGTAGGCCTTCAGCTACGAGTGATTCAATAACTTTCAAATAATTTTGATCTTCCCAGTATCGCCCCTCTTCCAAGCGTCGGCTGTAGTTCAAGCACACCAACGGTTTTTGGTAGAAAATACCAGATTTTGATAGAAATTTCCGAGCTTTCTCTACGTTATCATCGAAACACCTCAAAATCAACCTCTTTTCATCAATATCCACCCCTATTCTTCTCAATACGTGCAACGAGCGCTCCACTTCATGAACCGATTCTTTCATGGGCTTTACGAATATGTTGTAAAAAAAAGAGTGCTTCTCATGTCTCTTTGATGGTTCTATTCCCAGCCGATAACGGGCACGACTCGCATAGACCAGCCAGCCTTGAGACGGCGAAAATTCAGAGCGGATCCCAATAGCAAGGTCAAAATGGTCATCCCTGATTTCCCGTAAAACTTGCCACTGCTTCCACCAGGCAGTCAATACGAATTTATATCTTCCGTGTTTTGCCTTGTCATAGACGTAGACCTTATCCAGATAAGGATGCCCAGTAACAATCTCTTCTGTAAGACGGCAGACAAGAATAGCAATGAATGCGTCTGGGAAATGTCGCCTCAACGCCTCAATACAAGGCAAAGTGCAAACAACATCACCTATATTGTCATTCCTGACCAGCAGGATTTTTCTTATTTCTGATTTCTGAAAAGGGGGTGTTGTCTGACCGCACATTAGACCGAGCTTAATCTCCTTAATACGTTCTCTATTCTTTCAGCACGATTTTGCCATGTGATGTTTGAGACATCCAAGAATGCCTGTTCAGCGACTCTGGCTGACAACTCTTTATCCTCCAATAGTCTGCTAATACCCTGTGATAGTGACTTTGGGTCATCCGGTTTCACCAGGATACTGTTATGACCGTCCGTGAGTACTTCTCTTATAACAGGTATGTCAGAAGCAACGACTGCCATCTTCGCGGCCATATACTCAAATAACTTCAAAGGGCAAGTGAAGCTTGAATCCGGGGAGGTGACCAGGGGCAGAACAGCTATATGCCCATCCTTCAAAAACGATTTCACGTCTTGAGGTGGAACCTGGCCATGGAAAGAAATTCGCTCTGAAACGCCCTTGGCCGATGATAGCTCCTTCAATCGCTGTATCGACTCTTCAGAACCGCCCACTATATTAACTACGGCATTCTCAAGGAACTGCATCGACTCGATCAGGCACTCGACCCCTTTCCAAGGATAAAGCTGACCCACGTACAGGATTTTGCCGTTGGTTCTTGGTTCCTTTCCCCGAAAGGACTCTACAATCTCCCTGCTGACTCCGTTCCTGATAACATGAACCCTGTCACTTGGAACAAAAAACTTCTTCTCTATCAGGGCCTTAATTGTTTCGGAGTTCGTAACAATCCGATCAAACGCGGTATATACCAAGACTTCCAGTCTCTTTACCTTTTTCTTTTTGGAAGTTACAGAGAAAAGTTCGTGTGCTTCAAAGATGAAAGGAAGCCCAATCCTCCTTTTGAACCTTAACAGAAAGGACGCTAATTTAAGATGCCTTAAATATATACAGCTGTGTGCCCCTTTTCTTACAAGCTCCAATATCTTTAATAAGCAGAATAGATTAAAAACTAAGCCCCACGAAATTCTTATTCTTCCCTCATAACCTAGCCTCATCATCGGAACTGTGTGAATCCTAAGGCCATCAACAGGCTCAAGGCCAAAACGCCCAAGCAGCTCCCCTTCAGACTCTGACAGGCACCCGGTTATTATATCTACCTCACACCCCAAACTCGCCAGTGCATGACATGTATTCATTATTTGTATAAATCTAGCCTTTCGAGTTGTTATCGGCTCACTTACAGGATAGATAATCCGCATAAATTACCACAGTTTGAAAAATTACGTTTACTGCAAATATCCCGCGACAGGGTCACACCAAGTCATTTCTTAATCGATCATCTATTGATCATAGTGAGTATCTCTTCCTCTAGTTTCTCACGCCTTGTTCTAGGACTACAAGAAAGTTCTCTATCATTAACGCATCTATTCTCCTGTCTTGAAGGGCCTTAATAGCCTCTGCTGGTTTGCAAATAATCGGTTCCTCATGAACATTAAAGCTGGTGTTCAAGATAAGGGGTATCCCGCTCAAACGATAGTAGGCATCGATTATATCATAATATCTGGGATTATCCTCTCTGGCCACAACCTGCGGCCGTGCTGTACCGTCAACGTGGATTACGGCCGGAATCTTTGACCGCCACTTTTCATATACGTCAAATATAACCGTCATAAACTTTGACGTATATGCGCCCTTTACATAGTTTTTGAATATATCATCTGCATAAGGCGCCAAAACGCTGGGGGCAAACGGCATAAACTCGGTCCTGTCCAATCTCTCGTTGAGCCAGTCGTTGATTGTCTTGTCTGTAGGAGCGGCCAGAATACTCCTGTTTCCAAGGGCTCTCGGACCAAACTCCATTCTGCCCTGAAAACATCCAACAACCCTGCCAGAATGAATTAGATTTGCTACTTTCCTGGCAAGATCCTCAAAAGCATAGCGTCTGTATGAAAGCCCGCTTTCCTTCAAGACCTTCTCTATTTCAAGTTCGTCATAGGAAGAGCCCCAATACACGTCATCAAGTTTGGCCCTGACTTCCCATAAGCGATCCTCATCATTGTCATACATTCCTGAAAGGGCTGTCCCAACAGCATTTCCAGTATCACCCATCGCTGGAAAAACAAATATCTCTTCCACCTCATCAAGTTCCGCAATTTGATGATTTAACTTTACGTTGGCAAAAAGACCTCCACTCAGGGCGACGCGGCTTACCTTATATTTCCTTAAAGCTCTCTGCACATGCCTTACGATAACCTCTTCTACAAGCTGCTGAGCTGCTGCAGCCACGTCCGCTGGTTCATGTGAGCGAATCAGTTTCTTCAAGTATCTAAATCTTTCACCTTCCCCGCCCTTTTCGAAAAAATCCGACACAAAAGTCATTTTGTCAGGAGACAGTCTCAAGCACGGCCTCATTAAATCGAGCAACTTTGAAGGATCGCCATAGGCAGATAGACCCGTTATTTTGCCTTCATGCCTCAAAGGCTTAAATCCCAAAAGTTTAGTAATGTCACAGTAGAAAAGACCCGGTGAAGCCTCTGCGCCTCTAGAAATAGCTACACGGCGGAGCTTTTTGTCAATAAACAGGCTGGTCGTGTGGAATATTCTGTCATCCCCTATGCCATCTATAGTTACTACCAGCACCTCATCCCAGTTGGAAAAATACATGGCAGGCCAAGCATGCGCCAGATGATGGTCGCAAAAACGCCATTTGATAGAATTTAAACCAAAATCCTTGTGGAACTTTTCCCATCTGAAATGATTCTCCAGGGTCTTTTCATGTTTCTTCAGTTTGTCAGCAAGATTTGCCACAAGGAGCACTGACTTAAATGTCTCCCCTTTGAGATATGACTTCAGCCGCCGCCTTGCACGTACCCATTTCCTTTCCAGTTCTTTGTAAAGGGTCTCACGAACGAAGTATTCCTCTGGCATAAAAGTCATAAGGAGAGAGAGAAAATCGATGCCTTTTGAGGAAATGCCAGTATACTTATAAATCTCCTCCAAGCTGAGCAGAGGGAGATCGTCGCTATCGCATTTTATTCGGCTCAACCTTTCTTCGGAAATGGCTGCCGAAATTCGGCCGTCTTGCAGTATAGCGACCGAGGCATCATGCCCGCTGTGAAGACCCAATATATTCATATCACTGACTGTCCGTAAAAAGTTACTCCCTGCACTTTGAAGCTTCAATAATGATACAATCCCCGAAAAGCATGGCATCACTCAATGTCCCTTCGTCGGGGAAGTTTCGGTTGCGGATCGTATATCGAATAACAGCGGCCACCACCTTGTGAAGGTACTTTTTAAAAGTGCTCTGCGGGAACACAATCGTATTTGTGTCGATCCTCTCCACACTCAGACCCTTATTTTCCATAAAGTATTTCAACTGCCAAAAGTAGATAGGAGAAATGTGCCCCTGTAACCCCTCGGCCCGCAGACTTCCCCTGTTGTGCATGAGCGGCTTGAATCGGGGATAATAGCCGGTCAACATAAATCGCAGGCGCCCATCCACTGACATTATGTTCGGCGTGGAGATATAAAGCCATCCACCGGTTCTTAAAACTCTTCCCAGTTCATCAATAAATTAAAATGGGTTCACAAAATGTTCTAGACCCTCAAGACAAAAGATGTAGTCAAACGACTCATCTTTAAACGGGAGTCTGTCATAAACATCACCCGTTAAAAAATGGGCATGCCCAGACAATTTAAAATCTTCTCTGTTAATATCGAGGCATACGATGTCGGAAAACCCCTTTTTGATCAATTCACTGGCAAATGCACCTTCCCCAGAAGGAATATCGAGTGTTTTCCCTGGTTCCTTGCCTTCCAAGAGTCCCAAAACTTGTGGGTACAAATTTTCGTCAGGGACATGGGCAAGGATCTCCCCCTCTGTCTTTGTACATCGCATAGACCTATGCAACCTCTTGAAAGATACCCAATAGCTTTGTGGCTATTTCTTCAAGATGAAACTCGCGACTCATCCTCAACGCATTCTCTTGATAAATCTCTTGTCTCTCTGCCGGGTAAGCAAAAAAATCACACAATGCCTCCCCAAGCGCTTACCCATCCGCGGCCTTTATCACGGTACCCGCATCATAGGATGTAACCCAGTAAGAAATCCCTGCACCCTCAGTGGTAATTGAGGGGGTTCCCACTGAACCCGCCTCCACGGTTACCATGTTCAGCCCCTCTCCCAGTGAAGGGTTCAGGTTCACCTCAGCTGAGGCCAGATACTCGAGCACCTCATTCGGATGTACCCTTCCCACGAAACTAATTCTATCTGTGAGGCCCAGTCTCGCAAATTTTGTCTTCACGGACTCCATATACTCGTTCACCGGACCCACAAAAATTACAAACAAAGAGGGCAGGTGCCCTCTTGCTGACTGCAAGGCATCAGGTATTAGATACATCCCTTTACAGTAATCACCGCCGCTTACAGCGACTGCTATCCTGAAATCGCTGGAAATCCCCAATTGTTGAGTTAATTTTTCTCTGCACATCCTCCGAAACTGAGCAAGGTCGCCTCTTGAGCTAAATAGCTTCTGAGCAGCCATGTGTGATGGACAAATCCTTATCTTCTTCGCCTGCCCACCATCCTTTAATATAACGTCTTTCAGGAGTGGGGAAACTGGTCTCAGAATGTCGGCATGTTTGTATACTAGTTGAAACATCCTGTTGTTGAAACGTGTGCGGCGCTGCCCACAATCGGCTTCGGGAATGTCCAGAATGTCCCCCCCTATAAAGCTGACAACCAGGGGTTTATGAAAAAGTCCGAATCTCTTGAGGAGACCGGCTGGAACAGCATAGGAGTATCCATCAGAGCAGATAACAACATCTGCATCCCGGAAAATCCGAAGCGCGTTTCTGATAACGGCCATTGTGTGAAAGAGGTTTCTCCCTTTAAACTTCTCCTTTGTCAACACATCAAGGGGCCAGGTTAATATCTTTCTCCATTCTCTATGTGAATTATACCAAAGCGTCTGGATCCCATCGCCTTCTTCTTTAAAGAAATCCCTCAGTACGCAATGGAATTCCCTCAGGTTCTTGTCTTGCTCCAGCACATACACAGAGTGCCCCATTCTGACAAACTGAAGCAGAATAGGATATTCTCCGGTCCATGAGTTTGGATGAAGATACAATATCTTCAAAATACTGCCCCTTTTGTAACGCTTTAGATCTTTCCTTTTAGATGAGGAGAGAGTTTTTTGAGAAAGCCGTGATACCGTGGACTTGGCAGGATGCTTCAATCAAGCTTGGTGAGTATTATCACGGCTTTTGAGAAAAATTCCCTCCTCATCCAGGCACGTCATACTTTCAAAGAGCTAAAGTGTTACCCTCCTTTTTACAAGGTTACGTTTTCAAGTCTGAGCCAATGGCAGAGAATCAAGAGGGTCCATAGCTTCTTGGCATGGGACTTCGCACCTGATCCGTGCTCTTCCAATAGCCTTTCGATCATTTCACTTTTTACAATCTTGTGAAGATTCGTTTTTGCCAGAAGTTCGTCCCGTAAGTATTCAAAAAGATCCTCTCTTAACCACTTGGAAACCGGGGCTGAGAAGCCCATCTTGGAGCGATTCTTAAAGCTCTCAGGTAGCCAATCAGAAAATGTGTCTTTCAATATCCGCTTGCCTTCACCAGACAGCCGTCTCTTGTAATGCCCCGGCAAGCTCACTGCAAACTCTATCAACTCATGATCCAGAAAAGGCGACCGACTTTCAAGGGAATTCATCATGCTGCATATATCTACCTTAAACAGGATGTCTTCAGGTAGATATGTTTTTTGATCTATGTAAAAATACCTGTTAAATATGTCGTCTGTCTCATACCGTTCCACAAATTTCCTCAAATAGTCTACCGTGCCATGAGGGCCGGTAATTTGTCTCATCTGCTTAGTATAGAACATCTCTTTTTCATTGTCTGAAAAAAATGCAAGAAGATAATGATAGCGTTCAAGACCTTTTAGCCCCAGAATCTCATCGCCTTTTGATGTTGGGAATCTTTTGTTCCGCCGCCTTTTATTGAAAAGCCTTTCCAAAGATAGTACTAGTTTTCTGATATATATCCATAGGCCTATACTGTAGAAATGTTCTAAATAGTCAGCTCTCGCTGCTAGAGTAAACCTCCTGTAACCACCAAAGGACTCGTCCCCTCCGTCTCCGGTGAGTACGACTTTCAGATCCCTTCCTGCAAAATTAGAAACGTAGTATGTCGGTATGGCAGAAGAATCCGCCATGGGCTCGCCAAAGGATTTGACCAAATTCGGAAGGATGTCAATCGCCCGAGGCTTCACGATCATCTCATTATGATCCGTTCCATATCTATCGGCAATTTGTCTTGCATAGGGAAGTTCATTGTAAGACTCATCCTCAAAGCCTATAGAATAAGTTTTGATAGGTTCGTCCGAAAATGTGCTCATCGCCGCAACAGTGAGACTAGAATCAATACCTCCGCTCAGAAAGGCGCCTATAGGTACATCGCTAATCATCCTTATCTTTGTTGCTTCCAAAAATATGCTTCTCAGCCTCTCACAGGCCTCGTAATAGCCAATCTTCTCCCTCTTTTCGACAGGCAAATCCCAGTAACATACAACCTTTTTAATAAGCCCATCTTTTACAATCATGAAATGACCAGGGGGAAGTTTTGAAATGGACTTGTACCCCGTCATGGGAGACGGAATATACTGAAACGTAAAAAAGAAATCTATCGCCCTGTAATTTATACGCCTGGAAATGGACTCGTTCAAGGAAAATAGCCCCTGAATTTCAGATGCAAAATAAAACCCTTCTGGCTGTTCTGTATATATCAGAGGCTTAACACCCATACGGTCCCTTGCAAGGAACAAAAGCCCTTCGTTGCGGTCCCACAAGGCAAACGCAAACATTCCTCTCATGTACTTGAGACAGTCCACACCATACTCCTCATAGAGATGTATGACTGTCTCGGTATCACTTTTGGTCTTAAACTCGTGGCCTTTTTTCAACAAGGTTTGCCTAAGCTCAGGGAAATTATATACCTCACCATTGTACGTTATCCACACGGATTCATCCTCATTGGCCATGGGCTGTTGACCTGTGTCAACATCTATGATCGACAGGCGGCTATGGGCAAGCCCCACCCGACCATCCGTAAAATAGCCCTTTTCATCAGGGCCCCTGTGGTGCAGGGTTTGTGATGCTCTTTTCAAAGCATCCTCAGACCCTTTCCCGTCCTTTAGGAAAAATCCTGCAATCCCGCACATGACTCAGTCATCTGCCCCCTGTGAGGTTGCGAAAGGCCTCTAGATGTCTCCCGGCATTGGCAGCCCATGTGAAGTGCTCAACAACACGCTCTCTTGCACTAGCGCCATAAGATCTTCTTAGGTCATCATCTTCCAATATCTTAATTACAGCGCCCGCTAATGCCTCTCTGTCCCTGGGAGTAACCAAAAACCCAGTCTGTCTATCAATTATGATTTCGGGAATTCCTCCAAGCCGACTCCCAATAGCTGGAATTCCGCAAGCCATTGCCTCTACCAGAGTGATGCCAAATGCCTCTTCAGCGATACTGGGCTGGACCATCACGTCAGCAAGGGAAATGTATTCCGGCAATCTCTCGTGTGGAATTTCTCCAACAAAAATTACTGAATCTTCTAACTTCATTTCTCTGCATTTTATCTGTAAGACATCCAGGTATTCACCCCCACCTACAATCACCCAACTGACATCAGGTATCACCTTTTTAATAGCAGGTAACGTATCCATCAGTACCTGCAATCCTTTCCAACCAACCACTCGACCGACCGTAATGATTACCTTGCTCTCTTTTAGCCCCAGGCTGGCAGCTAAATTCAGATCCCTTTCTCCGGGCTTGAATTTGTCTATGTCAACCCCGTTGTGAATAACCTCAACCGGAACTTTATAGTGAGTCCGGAGCTGATCTGCGTTGTAATGTGAACTGGAAATGAAATAGTCAACACAACGCACAAAAAAGCGATCAGTCATATAAAATTCTCGTCCCCCTGAGCGGTATACGACCTTAAAATCCTTCTTGCGTTTCGACCAAAACATAGCCGGAAAATCAAATGGTTTAACAATCACCACAATGTCATAATCCTGTGAGAGGAAAAAATGTCGGGCATTGTATACAAATGTGAGGCGCTCTATCAGGCGGCTACCGCGGGTTCCGCCCACTGGCACTTTTTCAGCAGGATAGAAGGGAAACGTGACGACTCGAACACCCGGAATCTGCAGTCCCCGTGACCCTGGTGGCTTGCCACCCAGGATATCTATCGTACATCCGAGCTTTGCTAACTCCGATGCCAACTCTCGACAATACGTTTCTAAACCACCGACCAGAACAGTGGTTGTAACGTTAAAAAAGCAAACCCGCATTCTACAATCCTCTAAAAAGTTACACGAAATGCCTTGGCCCACAGAACAAAAACGTAAAGCAACCAAATCTTAGGCCAATTGTCGCACCTCCCCGCGAAGTGCTCTGCAAGGAGTCTATTTACTGTTGCTTTATCAAAAAGTTTTCCCACAGAATCGTGTTTTTCAATCTCTTGTGCTATCTTGCTATCTGCTCTGCTACTTCCCATCCACTTTCTAATCGGTGCGCTAAAGCCCTTTTTCTCTCGTTCAAAAAAACCAGGATCTATGGCCCGTCGCATGCAGTATTTAAGTATCTTTTTGCTATGCCCTCCTGCAATCTTATACTCCGAAGGCATAGATGCCGCAAACTCTATTATTCTATGGTCCAACAGCGGTGAGCGGTACTCCAAAGATACAGCCATACTTGCGACATCTGCCTTTACCATCAACCCACCTAGATAGATAAAAAGATCCGAATAGATCATGTTGTCAAGAACATCGTTAGAACTCTCTCGGTCATAAAACTGACCCAAATAGGCTGCTGGAAGGCCATGATCTCCCGCAGCAAGCAATTTTCTCCTTTGCTCTTCAGAAAAGTACTCCAGCATCTTTATATACCGATCACTTCCCCCTACACGTAGCGCCTCGTCCATTTTTGTATTGGGAAAATAACAATGCCGCCTTTTCTTGTTCAAGAGTCTCTCAAAAAACAGTGACAATCTCCTTAACATGATCCAGAAGGGAAGCATTCCGTTTCTGCATATCTTTTCTGAAATCAGGACACTGCGATAACGCTTATATCCGCCGAAGTTTTCATCTCCGCCATCACCTGCCAGCGCTACAGTCACTTTTTCGCGTGCTAATCTGCACACGTAGTATGTTGGAATGATAGACTGATCGCCAAAAGGCTCCCCCATTTTTAAAACCAGCTTATCTATCAAAGATATTTCTGACGCATCTATAACAGCTTCTGTATGGTCTGTGCCGAACTGTTCTGCAATCTTCTGTGCGTAAGGGAGTTCGTTAAACCTCTTGTCTTCAAAGCCGATAGAAAATGTCTTGACCTCCGGCAGCGATTCTGCAAGGGCTGCAACTATCAGGGAAGAGTCTACGCCCCCACTCAAAAAAGCACCCAAGGGAACATCCGAAATGGTTCGCAACCTCACAGCGTCAAGGAAAAGCTCCTTTAACTGTTCTGCGGCAGTTTCAAAATCGACCTCTCTTTTTGGTTGAAAACACGGGTTCCAGTACTGGACTTCTCTCTTTATCCTACCATCTTGGATAAGCATGAAGTGGCCAGGCTTGACTTTTCGTATGGCAGCAAAGGCCGAGTATGGCGCAGGTATATATTGAAATGTGAAGTACAGCTGAAGAGCATCGTGATCGAGATCCCTGGATATCTCCTTAACCGAAAAAAGCGCATTGATCTCCGAACCAAAAACGACGCCATCTTCACTCTCATGGTAATACATGGGCTTTTTGCCGACTCGATCCCGTACCAGAATAACTCTGTTCCTATCTTTATCATAGAGCGCAATAGCAAACATTCCGAGGAGTTTCTCTAGAAACCCATCTCCATATTCAGCATAAAGGTAAAGCGCCACCTCAGTATCAGAACGTGTCCTGAAAACATAACCTTTAGCCTCTAATTCACGGCGTAGTCGTTGAAAATTGTATATTTCCCCATTGAGGACAATTGTGTACCTACCATCTTCCGATGTCATTGGCTGGGCCCCGCCCTCAATGTCGATGATGGAAAGCCGACGGTGGCCGAGGATGATACGACCCTCATCCACAAAGATCCCTTCGTCATCAGGACCTCTGTGTTCGAGCAAACCGAGCGCCTTCCGGAAGGTTTCTTTGGAGTGAAGATCATGACCGTTACGACTTACGTTACCCAGAATGCCACACATTTTGATTCTCGTTGCTGGTTTTATAACAATCTCATCAACTTAAGGTGTAATTTCACAGGACAAGGGACATCGCCTCTCTTCGGCATCCAATGCCTTCAAAAGGTATGCTGTTATGGTCGATGGAAATGGCTGTATGCCTGCGTTCAGCGATATTCCTCGCCCTGTGTCGTGGATAGGGAACGGGTCTTAAGTTAATGACATTGAGTTTTATAAGCCAATTCTTGAGCGCTACTCTGCAATATCCGCGAATAGAGGTTTTCCAATTCGTCGGCAACTCTTTGCCAGGAGAAAGATCGTTCAACATCTCTCCGGGCATTTTTAGCAACCTTGCCTCCAAGTTCAGAATCATCCAATACTGCCAATATCTTGCTCGCTAGCTCAGACGCATTCCGGGCATCGTTGACCAGAATACCGTTTACTTCATCGGTGATAAACTCGGGAATACCACCCTTATTGGTCGTCACGATCGGAAGCCCGGCAGCAGCAGCTTCAAGCAAGGCTGTTGGGAAAGGATCGTTCCATATTGCAGGCAGGACAAAGACGTCGCCTATTGTATAGAAGTCAGGCATCTGGAGCGGCGGGATTGTGTCAGTCAGGATGATAGCCTTTCTATCTTTGACCAACTCCCGAATTTGTTTGCCGTAAACAGCTTTCCTGTTGTCAGGGTCATCACTTTTTCGGATATCGCCTGCCAGGACAAGTTTAACGGCATGGCCCTTTGACGCCTCCTTTACTAACGTAAATGCCTCAACCAACTCCTTGACGCCCTTCTCGTGTACAATCCTGCCTGCAAACAAGACCACAATATCATTTTCTCTTAGCCCAAACTTTCCGCGAGTCCTTTGACGAATATCAGGGACTTCCCAAACAGGCCTTATTCGAGCCACATCGGTCCCTGTATATACGGTAGTGATTTTTCCCCTTGAAACCCCATAACCCGCATTGAGCCATGAAGCAATGTAATGGCTGCAAGCAATAAAATGATCAACATGTTTAAGAAGATGACTATCTATCTCCTTTTCATTTGCTACATGTAACAATAGTTTGCTATTAGATCTTTTTGCATAGCGCCACATACGCCTCAACAACTTGGGCTCATTATGAAGGTGAACAATTTCCGGCCTCAGCTTGGCAATTCGTCTGCCTACCCTATCATTGAATGAATACGGATCCCAGGGCACGATTTTTTGGAAGATTCGCCTATAGGCTTTTCCTATCTTAATGCGCTCATAGCTCACCCCGTCGATGACCTCTTTCTCTAAAAAGCCGGGAAACCACCTTGAATAGACCACCGGCCTAAACCGCTTGGCGTGTTTTGCCACATTATATACCCTCAGTTCGGTGCCCGCACTGTTGATAGGCGGTACAGGGTTAAATGGAGGGACAACATGTGCAATCTTACAAATCTTTTCCATAAATCGTCTTCATTGCAGTTACAAGCTTTTCAAAAACCTCATCAACGCCGATTTGATCCATGCATATGTTGTTCTTGCATCTCTTCGTTGTGCAAACCTCGCAAGTCGGAGCCGTCTGAATGACAAAATGCCTGTCCTTATCATAAAGTGGTCCTATCAACCGATGATCTGTAGGCCCATACAGGGAAATCGTCGGAGTGTTTACCGAGATCGCCATGTGCAAAGGACCGGTATCGGGCACAATAAAGAGTGAGAGCCTTTTCAAAAGTGCTGCCACCTCAATTGGAGAAAAAAGCCCCGCCGCGTTGATTATCTGATCTCGATTCCTTAACTTTGTAATTATCTTTGCTATCTTTTTCCTGTCCTGCTGAGAACCGGTCAGTATCACTGCTATATGATCGGCGACAGAGGCGATCATATCGAGGAACTCAATGTTCTTACTCATAGGCCACATCCTGTAGCGGCCCGCCGCAAATATGTGGATGCCTACCAATTTCCTTTGGCTTCTGCCTTTCCAGGCTTCAATTCTATCGTCAACCTCTCTCTGGGTCTTTTCATCAATGTTCACATACATCCGGGTGTCGCCTGTTGAACAATTTATCAAGTCGAATATCTTAAGCCTGTTTTCAATATAGTGGGCGTTCGGATCAAGATAAGACATTGCTCCAATATCTTGGTTTGAAAGAAGAAATTTGAATCGAGTTGTATCATTGGGAATTCTTATTATGAATAAAGCACCGGGAAAATAGACCAACGGTATGATATCCGGATCATTGCCATGAAATATGAGCGCCAGATCAAACTTTTCTTTTTTCAGCAGGCCAATGGTCTTGAAGAATTTTCTATACTTTCCTTTGTAAGGAATGATCCCATCAAGATACGGGTCTTTTTCAAAGAGCGAGGCCCAACTCTCACGTACAAGTAACTTTATTTGTGAATCCGGAAAGTTTTCGCGTGCAGCCCTTATCGCAGGGGTAGAAAGGATTGTGTCTCCAAGGCCTGTAGTAAGGACAAGCAGGATGCTTCTTACCTTGCCTTTGTCAAAATTTTCAAGGGATGTTTCGCGCTTATCTCGCCATTTTGTAAAGTGCGCCACACCATAGAGAAGGTTATCAAGAATTTTTATTTTCATTATATTGACTCAACATAGCTTCATAACACTCGACAGTTTCTCTAACATGATTCTCTATGTCCATTAATCGGTATTTTCTTTTCGCCCACTTTATTGTTTCACTGTTCCCCTGTCGCAGAAGCCTTTGTATTGCATCTTTCAGAGCTCCAACGTCAGATGGGTCTTCCAAGCAAACCCCTGTGATTCCATCCTCTATTAACTCCGAAACGCCATTTATCTTACTCGTCACGACCGGAACTCCTGAGGCCATTGCCTCAAGGCAAGCATTGCTGAACGGATCATAAACTGTGGGCAAGACAAAAACATCTGCGGCTGCATACAACTTTTCAGATTCCTTTGTTGGACCACAAAACAATACATTATCAATAACCCCGAGCATTCTAGCTTGTCTCTTATATCTTCTCGAATAGTTCCTGCCAGCTACAATGAGCTTTATCTTAGGATCATGCATCATGCTCAATGCTTCGATGGCAAACTTCAGTCCTTTTCGTTCAAAACCAGAGCCAAGAAAGAGCATAGCACTCTCGTCTTCTGCGATTCCAAGCCGAGCCCTCACAGCCTTTCTATATTTTTTTCTGTTATCAGGATGAAAGCGAGTGCTGTCCACGGCATTAAGGATCACACGGATTCGCTCAGGCGGGAAATTATAGTGGCGAATAATCTCCTCTTTTCCTCTTTCAGAGTTTGCTATTACTATTTTCGTATTGTTCTGCTTGAAAATTTGTTTTTCGATCCATAAAAAGACCCAATGAAGAGGATTGACTCGCACCAGGAAAGTCTTCCAAGGCGCTTCGTATTTCGCGCGCTGAATCAGCCACTCTTTGTGGCATCCGTCACCTGCCCTGTATATGTCCTGATAAAGGGTCCGCTCAAAGCTATGTATAACGTCAAAGCGCTCCTTCTTTAACAACCTTCTGGCATTGATAGCAAAGGAAAGGAGCTTCAGAACTGACAGCCCCTTGATCATGGGAACCTTATGAAAAAATAGCCTCCCGGTTTTGGGTTGTGAGATACCAGTTTCAGATTCCCACTGATTGGCAAAGATGTGTACCTCATGGCCTAACCCAAGTAAGTGTTCGACCAACGTGTCAAGATATCGTTCTGCGCCTCCAAAGGGAGAATATTTCTTGCGAATCAGGGCAAGTTTCATTCCCTATACTTTTCCATTCACATGGGAACCTTTTCCTGGCATTTTCAATTCCGCCAAGTTCCATCCTTGAGCTTTTGATCAACAGCCCTATAAACCTCTTCAGGAGTAATTGCTTCCAGGCATTCGCTAACCTTGCTCCCGTCGCACCCGTCGCGCCCGCAAGGCTGACAGTCCCAACCTTTCTTTATGACAATATGACCGTTACCCCAAGGGCCCCACATGTGGTCCCCGGACGGGCCGAACAGAGCAATCACAAGTGTATTTACTGCAGCAGCGATATGCATGGGAGCGCTGTCAACACCAATGAACAAAATACTCCTTGATATGCAATATGCCAGCTGTTTAAGGGAAAGCATCCCAGACAAGTCTATCGGAGGATAGTCGACAAGCGATAAGATCTCCTTGACCCGTTTTCTCTCTTTTTCGTCAGGCGCACTCGTGATAATGACAGACAACCCATGTTTTTCTCTTATGTAGTCACACAACAGGGCATATCCTCTAGAATTCCAGGCCTTAAAAAGCCAACGTGACGTGGGATGAAGGACGACATATGGCCGGTCTTCGCCTAAACCCCTTTCCGACAAAAGCCTCACACAGGCTTCTGAATCTCTTTCCGACCAAAATATCGACAATCTCTTGTCAGATGGCTCTATTCCAAGGGCCCGCACCAAAGTCAAATTATAGTCTACCATGTGTTGAGTTGTCGTGCTTATCTTAACAAGCTTCGTAAATGCATGATGGCGTCCCAGAAAGGTTCTTTTGTGCGGCTCAAACCCAATCCTCTCTTTGGCACAGGTTACAAACCCGAGGAATGCCCCTCTGTCCCCGGCACTCAGTTCGAGGACAAGATCAAAACTCTTTCCTCTTAGCTTCATCAGAAAACCCAGATGTCTAAGCATCCTGCTGGCAAAGGGAGCACCCTCTGCTCTGTCCAGAACAATCACCTCATCTATAGCCGGATTCAGTGTAACCATATCCTCCGTTCCTTTCGGCACAAGCACTGACAATCGGCTTTCCGGATACGCCTCCTTCAGCGCTGTGAAAACAGGAGTAGCTACCAGCACATCGCCGATATGTTTTAATTTAATAACCAAAATATTTTGATATGCTTTCAATGCTACCTTATCTTACTTTCTCAGCATGACGCAATTCTTTGATGAACTCGTAAAAAGTCTTTTGCGAACGACTTTGAGCATTTTGGGGAAAAGATGCCTGATGAGCGGCGCGTTAAAAATCACAAACTGTTTGAGGGCGTTAGCCCGAGTTTAGCGCAAGGCTTCACTCCGTGCTGTGATTTAGCGACGCGATTCAGGCATCCCCAAAATGTTCACGGAGTGAGTAAAATCGACTTTTTACGAAGACATCAATTCTTTCAGTTTCGCATATTTTACAAAAGTATAATACGAGTAAAGAGTGGCCAGCTGAAATCCTACAGCCCCATCTAGAAAACCCCGCTTTAAAAGGTACATTTGCACAAAGGTGAACCAGGCACGAAAGGCCATCTCGATCCAGCCGACCTGACGCCCCTCTTTGTAATAGGCCTCGGCAGACAATGTAGAGTATCGGTCCATCCTTTGAACAAAGTCCGAGATTGACCGGTAAGTGTAATGTTCGACAAAATTATGCAATCGTCCCACTGGTCCTGACACCTCAACTCCTTCGTGCACCAAGCGCTCCTTAAATCTTCCCTTGTCCTTGCGAAAGAGCCTCAGGTGATATTCGGGGTACCATCCGCCGTGACGGACCCATCGATCTCCAAAAAAGACCTTGTAGGGCAACTCGTATCCCGCCAGCAGCGGTTCACCTGACCGGAACAAGGCAAGGATTTCGTCTGAAAGTTCACGAGTCACTCTCTCATCAGCATCAATGGCAAGTATCCAGTTGTTTGTCGCTTTTGAAATTGCGTAGTTTTTTTGACTCCCAAAGCCGTCCCACTTCCTCTGAAATATCTGGTCCGTGTATCTTCCTGCAATGTCCCGGGTGAGGTCTGTGCTGAAGTTGTCCACAATAATTATCTCTTCGGCCCACTTCACCTTCTCCAGGCACCTGCCTATGTTCTCCTCTTCATTATATGTTATAATGACAACCGAAAGCGTTTCCATAACCCACACCTATCTTTGGTCGCACAGCACTATATGCGACTTTTCCCCTTTTTTAGCTTTATTTTGAAATCAAGCAGATTGTCGTTTCGCTTTATGATGATCCGCTTGAGCTGAAAAGGGTCAACCGCCTCGTCATTGTCACCATGGTGTATGACGCATGCCGCCTGAAAACCAGCTTCTCGAACAGCCCATCGAATCTTTTCGTTTTCCTTTCCGTAGGGGTATGAAAAGGCAATTATTTCATTGCCTAGTGCGCCCCCTAAAACAGACCTGGAAGCCCTCACATCAGATTCAACCGCACTTAACGGCAACTGAGTGAGGTCTTGGTGGGTGTGACTGTGCGACCCAAATTCAACACCGCTGAGAGCAAGATCCTTAATTTCCTCTGCATTCAACAATGGCTCCTCAGGTTCTCCTTTTTCTAGGTCCCACAAATTAACGCCACCAATGTATTTCGTCACCAGAAAAACAACTGCTTTAAAGTCGTGACTCTCAAGGATCGGCCAAGCAGAAGTGTAAAAGTTTCTGTAGCCGTCATCAAAGGTGATGATGATCGGCTTCGATGGGCACACCCCTTTACCATGCCTATAATCTAGCCATTCCTTTATTGTTATGCTATGATATCCTCTATCTTTCAAATAAGCCATCTGGGCGCGGAATCTTTTTGGAGAGACCCGAAGTTTTGGCAGCTTGGTGCCCGCGATGTCATCGCTCACCATGTGATACATGAGGATAGGCACACCTCGAATATTTCGGCGCCATACATTGAAGCGAAGTAAAACCGAAATTAGGATTGCTAGAAAAATCACACAAGTTAACAACATGGGCTGACACAAAGACTCTATTCTTACTTCTCAGTAGGGGTCTTAAGCTTTCACAGGCATTTGCCAAAACAGCTGCACACCTATGTTTAAAAGAGCCCGTTTAAAGCAGCAGCTCCAGCAACACCCGTTTCACCTTTGACCCTTCAGGTTTCTATTGACTTTGCTTCATCGATGAGCATGATGGGAATATCATCCCTGATCTCATAAAGGAGTTTACACTTATCACAGATAAGTCCATCCTTTGTCTCATTCATATAAATGTCCCCTTTGCACTTAGGACAGGCCAAGATATCTAATAACTCCTGGCTGATTGCCATAACTTTACCCCCTTTCCAGAGAAATAGTTACAACTGGTTTCAAAACCTCTTAGTGAGCCAATTTTGGCCATTTTGCTAAGAAGTTCTTAGCGAAGGCGGAGCGTAAAAATTGGAACTGTTTGATCCCGCGTAGCGGGAGAGTTTAGCGCATGGCTTCACTACGTGCTCCAATTTTAGCGGAGTAAGCTTAGAACTTCTCAAAATGGACAAACCAGCGAGAAAAGAGGTTTTTAAACCGCTTCTAAGTGGTTGAGTAGTCAAATGGTCGAGTGGTCATTTGTCATTCTCTACTCCCCGTTCTCGATTCACAAAGCCCCATTCAACCATCACGCTATTCGACTATTTGACCAACTCTTTAATCCACTCGTACTCCGTCTTAAGTCCATCCTGAATCGAGACTTTTGCTTTGTATCCTATCACTTCCTCTGCTTTGGTCACGTCCGCCAAAGTGTGTCTCACATCACCCTTTTGTACACCCTGATAATGCACCTCAAGATCCCGACCCATCATCCCCTTCATGATCTCTATCACCTTGTTCAGAGTAATGCGTGACCCCCCCCCAATGTTCAGCACTTCTCCAGGCATAGCTTTTTCAAAGGCCAGCCAGTTGGCTTCCATAATGTCGTCCACATGTGTGAAGTCTCTGCTCTGTTCGCCGTCCCCATACACCTTAAGCGGTTTCCCCTCCAGTGCCCATCTGAAGAAACGGTGAAAGGCCATGTCTGGCCGTTGACGAGCCCCGTAAACTGTGAAATACCGCAGTGAGATTACTGGTATTCCAAAATTTTTGTAGTAAAGACGGCACAGGTGTTCGGCAGCCAGCTTAGACACACCATACGGAGAAACCGGACACGGCAGGGAGGATTCTCTCATGGGAAGATCTTTGGTATCTCCATAAACTGAAGAAGAGGAGGCATAAACGAATCCCTTCACCGGATTTTGCTTACACGCCTCAAGGAGCATCTGTGTTGCAAGGATATTGTTATCAGAGTAAATTTTAAAGTCTTGCCCCCAACTCGCCCGCACACCTGCTTGGGCCGATTGATGAAAAACAACATCAACTCCGTCCAAAACCTTTGCCAAGTCGACCTCAAGGAGACTTCCTTCAACAAACTCAAAATTGTGACTCTTCCTCAATTCACTAATATTTGATTCCTTTATGGATCTGGCGTAGTAATTCATAAAATTATCGATACCTGCGACCTCTAATCCCTTTTGAATCAAATATTCGCACAAATGCGATCCAATAAAGCCGGCTGCCCCTGTGACCAAAGACTTCAAGTCGTCCCTCCTTGTGTTCCTGTCTTGTGTCTATATATAGTGGTATATAGCTCAATCGTTCTATCTAGCATATTGTCGTAATTATAATTTTTTTCAACCCTAAATCTGCCGTTTTCTCCTAACCTCTTTGAAAGCTTCTCATCTTGTAACAGTCTTAAGATTCCATCTGCAACAGCCTCAGCATTATTCGGCTCAACCAGCAGACCTGTTTCTTCCGGTCTAATCACCTCGGAAATACTTCCAACATTTGTTGCCACAACCGGCTTCTTCATAGCCAAGTACTGAAGCACGGCCTGGGGGACACCTTCTGCCGATTCTGAAGTCAGAGCGCACACATCAGAAGCTGACAAGATCTCGGGGATATCTTCTCGGTACCCGGTCATTATCACATTCTTCTCGAGTTCTAGATCTTCTATCTTTCTCTGAATATTATTCATGCCGGGGCCATCACCCACTATCAAAAAAACGATGGATGGTATTACTCCCAAAACGATTCGGGATGCCTCAAGGAAAATCCCATGCCGCTTCCAGCTTCTCAAAACCGCCACCATGGTCACAACCTTTGTGCCTTCTGGAATCTGCAATTCTTCCCTTATTCCTCTGCCTGAGACTCCAGGGTGGAATCTGTCCAACATGACGCCCGTAGGTATAGAAAATATTTTGTTACCATCAAGACGGTTTTCTTCCATCATCATTCTGCGGATCGACTCCCCGGTAGTGATAACGGCATCAGGCATTCTATAAACAAAATTGAGAATGTGTTTCGATATGGGGACTGAGAGGTGTCGAGTTCTGACAAGCACAGGGACATTGGCAATCTTGGCTGCAAAGGAGGCTATCCAGCTGTCAACCGAACTGTGAGTATTCACTACCAGAATATCCCTTTCCTTGATTAGACTCACTATCTTCAAAAGGGCTGTCACATCAAAGCTGTGTTTTATATCTAGTAGGTGTGTTTCGATCCCATTCTTTACCGCTTCTTTTGCCAGTTTACTTTCCGGAGGACAGAGAATCGAGGCCTCGTGACCCCTGTCCAACAAACCGATGGTGTCAAGAAGGATTCGTATCTCTTGTCCTCCCCATCCATTTGACCATTCTGTATGGAGAACCCTAAGCATCTGATGACCTTCTTATACTGTGCACGGTCATAAATGGCGTTTTATGACTTCCGTGGGGTATCAGGTTCGACGCATTGTTAAAATAAATTCGAAATCCGAATATCGAAATCCAAAACAAATCCGAATTTTCAAATTTCTTAATGTTTCAAGCTAAACATCAGCCAATTTATTTTGAATCTTTTGTTTTGGTAATTTGATATTGTTTCGTATTTCGTGCTTCGTATTTCGGATTTGGCAGTATATTGTGCATGGTCAAAAATTCAAAAGCTCCAACTATGCCCGTCCAAAGTATAATACCCTTGCAACAGCACCAAAAACCTGCTCAACAGAAATAAGTTTCATACACTCAACACTGTCACACTTTTTCTTAAAGCACGGGCTACAAGACAGGTCCGAGCGTATAATTTCATGCCCTTCTCCGAATGGGCCTGTTCTCCAGGGAGCCGTAGGGCCGAAAAGGGCAACTACAGGTGTTCCTACTGCCGCGGATAGGTGCATGGGGCCCGTATCTGTAGATACCAGACATTTTGACATCTCGTAGAGGGCAGCCAAATGCCTTAAATCGGTCCGGCCAGAAAAGTCGATGCACGGATTGTGCATTCTAGAAATGATCTTTGCGATTTCTTTCTTATCTTCTTCGCTTCCCGTGAGGACCACGACACACCCAAGCTCTGAAACAACCCTGTCAGCCAATCTTGAGAAATTATCACCATCCCAGAGTTTGCTATCCCATTTTGCCACAGGATTTATGGCAAGAACAGATTGATTGTCCCATCCGTTTTGACGCAGCATCGACCTGACGCGCGACCTTTCCTGTTCTCCAAGCGGGATATCAAACCTTATGTCGTGGGCCTCAACACCCAAGTGTTTAACCAAATTTAAGTATCTAAAAACCGCATGTTTGTCCATATCAAAGGGTGGTATGCGACCATTAAGGACAATATAGCTGAATTCACGGGTCATCCCGTAGCCGATCTTTTGTTTCGCCCGACACAGACCAACCATCGCAGCACTTTTCATAAGCCCCTGAAAATCAATCACGATGTCATATGTGGTGTCTCGAAGTTCCCTCACAAAACGAATCGCCCCTTTTATGTTCTGAAGGCACTGAGGCCCCAGAAGGCCCTTGATCCACTGTTGTCGTTTTGAGATAAGGATCCGATCTAGGGCCTGATGAGATTTGACGATGTCAGATGCAGCCTCCTCCACCAGCCAGGTGACGTGAGCGTCGGGAAAATGCTCCCTAAGAGCATTCAGGGCCGGCAGTGTATGGATTACGTCTCCAATAGCGCTCATTTTGATGATGAGTATGTTCATAACATCAGTGCCTAAAGTTTAGTTCACCTACTATCGCCACCCTTGCCGGTCTCTGCGATCAGCGCAGCAGCAGCAGCATATACCCGATCAATTGTAATCTCTTTCATACAGCGATGGTCCTCAGGACATTCTGGCTTGAGACAAGGGCTACAGGGGACCTGCACACGAATAATGCGACTCCTGGAACTACTTGGCCCTGTTGTAATCGGATTGGTCGAGCCAAAAATAGCAACCAGGGGCACATCAAATGCCGATGCCACGTGCATCAAGCCGGAATCGTTGGTTACGAAGAGTTGACACTTTTCAATTAAGGCTACAGCCTCACGAAGGGTGGTTCTGCCACAAAGATTGATACAACCGTGCTTCATCAATGCTGAAATCTGGCGCCCCGTGGCCTCTTCCCCTGACCCTCCAAAGATAATAATCCGAGACGCCCAATTGGTCTGAATCTTGTCACACAGGGCCGCATACCGTTCAGGCGGCCACCGCTTTGCCGGCCCGTAAGTAGATCCAGGATTTACCCCTACTAGTACGTCACGGCCTGTCACTCCGTAATTTGCCAGTATATCTTCCGCGCGGCTGCATTCCTGGCCCGTCACTACTATGGTCAGGTCTCTGCCATCAAGCTCCAGGAAAGCCCCCTTTAGAATGGTGAGGTAGTAATCAATTTCGTGGATCTGCTTGAATTTTGGTTCCAAATGAATGGGGTGTGTCAGAAGCGCGCCCCGGGCATCAGTATCGTAGCCGAGTCTGTTGGGAATTCCGGCCAAGTAAGTTAGCAGGGCAGCTTCAAAGGCATTCTGGAACAAAACGGAGAGATCAAACCTGCGTCTCCTCAATTCCTTGATCAGCTGTATTTTTCCCACCCAACCCGCATGTTTTCTCTCTGAATCATATTGTATGACATAATCCGCATACGGATTATGGTAAAAAACTGGAGCCACCCAGGGCTTGGCCAAGATACTGATTTGTGCGTGGGGAAAATTCTTTCGAATCGCCCGAACCGCTGGCGTAGTCAGGATGGCATCCCCGACCCAGTTCGTAGAACGAATAAGTATGCGTTCGATCGTATCAGAATTCAGTTTTCTTTTTATCATCAGACGAGTGACAATTCTCTTTCCGCTGTGCCCGCTGTGCTGGTCGTCTTGGCTCAGGTGCCCGTCCGTTACTTCCTTGGCCAGAGATGATAGGGCCTTGTCTTCCAACGCTGATGGACCCAAAACCACTGATCCGGATACCGGCGAATAAACGATTCTATAACCTTGGTGTACTGCTGGGTATTGGCCTCAACATCCTTTGTCTTATCCCCTGTTTGCACCAAGGGGACCTCAGGACCAAATTCCGCCTTAAAGCATGATTTGTCTCTCACAAGAAACACTGGCACAACAGGGGCTCCTGTATGTAAGGCAAGCAATGCCAACCCCTTGTTCGTACAGGCCGGCCTTCCAAAAAAATCGACAAAAACACCATCATACCAATCGACATTCTGGTCCATCAACATGCCAACCATCTCCCTTCTTGCCAGGCTTTTCATGACCATGCGCATCGAATATTTTTTTGGTATTAACTTCCCCCCAAAACGGGTCCTGTGCCTTATGAAAAATTCTTCAAGAGGCCTGAATTCGAGTGGCCGTACGACAATACTCGCTGGATAACCAGTCATAGCTATAACAACGGTCAAAAGTTCCCAGTTCCCCATATGGGCTGTGAGGATGAGAACACCTTTGCCTTTCTCATAGGCACGCGTGAGGTTGGATAATCCCTCAATGAGAAAGTATTTATGAAAGTTCTTCTTCTCCAGTCTCAGAAACCAGCCCATCTCGAATAAGATCTGGCCCAGCCCGCAAAAAACCCTCCGCGCAAGCTCTCTGATCTGTCTCGACCCCTTTTCCCGCCCAAAGGCGTGGAAGAGGTTTTCTAAGGCAATCTCTCTATGTTTTGAATCACAAACGAAAATGAGATGACCCAGAAACGCCCCCAACCGTCGACCCGTATCTAGCGGGACTCTACCCAGGAGCATAAATAACCGAGTGATCACCTGACAAGCCATTCTGTCAAACAAGCTTTTCATAAAATAATAAACCCTGCTGCCACTTTCGATCCGCCTCAGGGGAACTACTGGCCGCAGCAGGGTTGGCGCACGCTTTTCAGTTCAAAGAGATCGATCCACCAAATCGGGGTGTAAGCCTATCCATTCGAGAATTTTAGCCAAAATCTTTTCTACATCATCAAGTTGCTCATGGCATATTTGGTAAAGTTCTTCTGTTGTGACTTCGTCGTAAAAATGAACCATACGGTTTCGATACCCGGCTAATTCCCGCATGATCTTTGCTTCCGCCTCTTGCAGCACGCCACACTTTTTAAGCTCTATAGGAATTTCCTTATATTCAGCAACAGCCTTGCCAAACCCTTTGGCCAGCATATGTCTACCCAAATCCATCAGCGCTTCAAGCCCCCTGCGCAGGTAGGATTCTGCTGAAGCGGCATTCCTGGGATCGGATAAGAAGGATTGGTAGGAATCAAGAGGTAAGGAACGGACACTCCCCATCATCTTCCTGATCCAGGCGGTTCTCTCAACGATGATTTTTTCTCGAAGCATTGAACGTGTCATGAAATTTGCCTGTAAGAATCTGGTGTCTCCTTTGCCGTTCAAAATAGGCCAAATCCCCTGCTCTGCGCAAGACGTACAGTTCATACTCCGCGGTTTCGTCCGGGGCGGCTGTGAAGAGGAGTTCGCCTTGAATTACTTCCAAGGCAAGGAAAGGTGAGGCTTCAGGAAGGATCACGAGATCCACCCGGCGAACCCCGAATAAGTTTTCCAAATCAATCGTCAATCTCACCCTGTCTCTCTCACTCAGACGGACGCCTGTAGCAGTGAGCACACCCATATCAACATCCGAGCCATATCTGTCATCCATCCGACCTGTCCCGCGCACATATTGGAATACCTCTTTTGCCCGGCTGCCAAACACATAGAGGCTGTCAATCCGGTATTCACGGCAAAGGGATTGGATGCTTTTTAATATTTCCGCTTTCATTGGAGCACTTGATACGAACAGAGCATCGTATTCTAACCACTTCCGATACCTACACAATATCATTAGCCTTTTTAATACAAGACTACACTAAGCCCACTCTATGGTCAAGGAACTTTTGTCTGGAGAATTTCACATACCCGCCTGCCATCGCCTCCCCCACCCCGGCATTCTCATAAGCCCCCACTCGATACATTAAACCCGAGCCACCATATGTTGCGGCTCTTTTTGCCTTGACACACAACCCCATTTTTCCTATACTCCCCCCACCAAAAAGCAACTTCTTATCAAACACACAACTCCATTTTTCCTATACTCGTCCCACCAAAAAGGGACTTCTTATCAAATCCTAGATCCCTTGACATATCAAGAAGATAAAGATATGTTACGGCCAATCATCGCACGTCCAGTTCATACGATATCCGATCATACCGACAGGCCGATTCTGCTCAAGCTCCACTTCTCTATCAGGCGGGGCAAGGTTTTCGCATTCTTTTCAACTCACAAATCAATGTCATTGACTCACAAATACAAAAAGAGGGCGGAAGATTCAATTGCAGTGATCGGCACAATAGCCTGGGAAGACCTGACTCCCCGCCATGGGCCTTGAACCTTAAAGAGAAAAACAATTGAAGATCACTATTATTTTTCCCGGCAGAAGTCTCGAAACGGCAAAGCCTACGGGTTCGGTCATGCCATTGGCCCCGACATTGTTGGCTGCCTTAACGCCAGACGAACACGAGGTTTGCCTGGTGGACATGTTCTTTGGCGACAAGGTTGACTATGAATCTGATGTAGACGTTGTGGCCATCACGGTTCGCACGCCTTTGGCCGTGATTGCATACGAGATAGCCGATAGTTTCCTCAAAAAAGGTAAGAAAGTTATTCTAGGAGGGCCGCACATCTTTGCCTTTCCCGAAGAGGCCAAACAGCATGCAACTGCCGTGGCAATCGGTGAAGGGGAAGGGCTTTGGCCAATTATCCTCAAGGACGCAGAACAAAACAAGCTAAAGGATTTCTACGTGTGCGGACCCTATGGGGTAGAGAGACTGGACGGTGCCGTCTATCACAAAAAAGAAAGACCGACACTGAAGAACCTTCCGATGATGAGACGGGACCTATTGCCCCGCGAGCGCTATTTCATGGATTCCATATTCACGACCCGCGGCTGTCCCAACCACTGCCGGTTTTGTCCCGTTACGGATATTTTCGGGCCCAAAATTCGGCACAGGCCCATCGATGAAGTGGTCGCTGAAATAGAGACCCTCGGCAGACGGTACTTTAGCGTTGACGACAGCGTGTTTGGCCATCCGCAAATTGTGGACCGACCTCAAGAGAATCAGTACTACCTTGACCTTTATCGCGAACTGGGACGACTCCGTCGCGGGCGACTTTGGACTGGCGCTGGCGGCTTATCAGCAGTGAATTACAAGAATGGCCGCAAGATCCTGGAACTTGCTGCTGAAAGTGGCTTGTGCAGCATAGCAGCAGGTCTGGAGTCGATATCCGCGAAAGGCCAGAAACAATCTGGAGGTTGGAAGAAGCTACACTACACTTCCCCAGATGCCTTTGATATCGAGAGAATGAAGACAAATATCAGAACCATCCAGAGCCTTGGGATTGAAGTTAAGGGGTTCTTCATCATCGGTTGGGACGAAGATACTACGGAAACTTACCGCAGAACCCTCGACTTTTGCGACGAATGTAACGTTATCCCTTTCATTTTCACTCTAACTCCCATGCCCGGCAGCCAGATTTATCGGGAGTATTTGGAGCAAGGGCGGATTCTTACTGATCGTCCTTGGGACCATTACGGTGGCGGCCATATTGTATATGCGCATCCCATTATGTCGGAACAGGAGATGTTTGACCTCAATGCCGAGGTTATGACCAAAGGGTACAGCATGAGACGTATCCTCAAAAGGACTCTCCAAGCGGTGAGGTACCGATTTTCCTTCGATGTTGCTACAAACTCGTTTTTCACTCAAGTGGGACTGAGAAAGGCATACAGGCAATTGTATGAGCAAAGTCCAAGGCCATAGTTGTTGCAAGAATATGATCCTCGCCTTTGCACGGGAAACATTAGAATTGTATGAAAGACGCAGGAGTGATTGGGCTTTCTTGTTTTTGGGCCAAGGAGGGTTTTCACATGGCACATAAACGTACGTACGAGGAATTGGAACAAAGGCTTAGGGAGTTAGAACGGGAAGCCCTTGAACGCAAGCGAGTCGAGGAGGCGTTGCGGGAGACCAACGAGCTTCTGGAGAAGATCTTTTCCACGACCCATCTTTCCATCGCTTACATGGACACGGATTTCAACTTCATCCGAGTAAACCATGCGTACGCGGCAGAGGACGGCCGCGAACCAGAGTTTTTCGTCAACAAGAACCACTTTGACCTGTACCCGAATACAAGTAACCAGGCGATCTTCGCTCAAGTTGTCGAGAAAGGTGAACCGTACACCGTCTACGCGAAGCCTTTTGAATATTCAGAACATCCGGAACGCGGGGTGACATATTGGGACTGGAGTCTTTATCCTGTAAAGAACTCGTCCGAGGAGGTGGAAGGACTCGTCCTGGGCCTAGTTTGCATGAGATCCGGCTCCCCCACCCCCCGCATTCTCATAAGCCCCCACTCAATACGATTAACCCGAACCACCATATGCTGCGGCTCCTTTTGCCTTGACACACAACTCCATATTCCCTATATTCGCCCCACCAAAAAGGGACTTCTGATCAAATCAAATCAAACAAAAAAACAAATCAAATCAAAAAACGGCTGTCAGTTGGCTCTTTAAATAGTCTTCAAAGCGTTCTGCGTCATCTCCAAATGAAATCGTTATGGCCAGGATCAGGAGTGGCAGAGTTGGTGGAATCTCAGAATAAATATTGAAATAATCCTTCTCAGTCGTAATGATATTGTCCGCGTTCAGGTCTTTGGCTCTTTTCCAAATGGAGATCAGGTCATCACTTGAATACAAATGATGGTCTGGAAACTTAAGTGAGCCTGCCACATAGCCTCCAAGCCCGGTAATTTTGGCATGAAAGTCATCGTTTTGGGCAATGCCAGAAAAGGCAAAAAGCCTTCGCCCTTGCAAGTTGAGCAAATCAAGAGGCTCTTTTTCTCCGGCAACAAATAGACGCTCAGGCACATGTCCGCATTTGAACATTGGGTGTCCCTGGGCACGGGTTTCTATAACAGAGACCGTGTGAGTTAAACTCTCCTCCTCGTAGCAGCGCGTCAGCACGAAGGCGTTTGCCCGCTTTAGCTGATCTGCGGGTTCCCGAAGTATACCCCTGGGAACACAATGCCCGTTGCCAAGCGGACGAACGCTATCCAAAAGCAATAAATCTAAGTCCCGTCTCAATGAGAGGTGCTGAAAGGCATCATCAAGAACCAACACCGATGAACCAAATCTGCTAATGGCAAGCCTGCCAGCCCGGTAGCGATCTCTTCCGACCAGCACGGGAATGCCTTCCAGTTTTGATGCCAACAGTTGGGGCTCATCTCCCGATGCCCTGGGTCCCATAAGAATTCTCTTTCCATCTGAAACGATCCCTCCTGCACGCTGCTGCCTCCCACCGTAGCCACGGCTGATGACAGCTACCTCCAGACCAAGGCCTTTTAACAAATTTGCCACATAGCGTACCATAGGGGTCTTTCCAGTCCCTCCCACAGTGATATTTCCAATAGATATAACCTTGCATGGCAGCCTCTTTGATCTGAGGATACTATTCTCATACAGGCTTATTCTGAGCGTCATTGCGACGCGGTATATCTTTGAGCACACGTAAAGCACCCATTCAAGAGGTGACGAAAAGGGTGGATCAGTCATATCTCCTCTGATCATCACCGCTTCTATTGCCTTCCGAATCGAAGTCATGTCATGGGTCCTGGCACGCTTCCGGTCCACGAGGAGCTGAAAACCTCTCAATCACCCTTAACACTCTGGCAACCGCGCCCTGGTTAGTACTAAACACCTTGTAGGCTCGCTCTCCTATCAGACGAGAACGTTCGGTGTCACGCAGGAGAACCTTGACCTGCTCTAAGAGACTGTCCCTGTTGTCCACCTGAATGGCCCCACCTTCTCGGACAAGCATCTCAGCAATTAGAGCAAAATTAAACATGGATGGCCCAAAGAGCACGGGTTTTTTGAAAGCTGCGGGTTCCAGTGGATTCTGTCCACCGAGATTGACCAGACTTTTTCCCACATAAACAACATCGGCAATGGCGTATAGTCGCCTTAGTTCCCCTATAGTATCTACAATGATCGCCTCTGGTATGACACCAGCATCCATCTTGTTCAATTCGGTCCTCAAAGGAGCGAGCAAGCCAACCTTTTTAAACATGCGTTGTACTGAGCTGGCCCGATGAGGGTCTCTCGGTGCAATCACCAATACGAGATTGGCAAAACTTTCTCTAAGGGCCTCAAAGCACCACAAAAGGACCGCCTCTTCCCCCTCATGTGTACTGCCGGCCAAGAACACCCTCGCATCCGCTCCAATCCTCATCGAGGCGCGTAGCCTATTCGTCTCCCCATCAGGCGCGGCAATTAAGGGCTGATCGAACTTAATGTTTCCAGTAACCTCTACCTTTTCTTTAGCAGCGCCAAGGGATCTAATTCGTTTGGCATCTGTCTCGGTCTGCATACAACAACAGGCAAAATTTGAAATAATTCTCTTTGTAAAAAAAGATAGCCGCTTGTATCTCGTGTATGAACGCGGTGAAATTCTGCCATTTACAAGAATGGCGGGCACTCCTTTTTTCTTAACTTCATGCAAAAAATTTGGCCATAGATCTGTCTCGACAAGAAGGAAAAGCCATGGGTTAATTCGACGATTAAGGTGCCTCACTACCCACAAAAAATCGTAAGGAAAGAAAAAAACAAGATCTACACTTTTAGACAGAGATTCAGTTGCTACCTGGTAGCCACTGTGCGTTGAAACCGAACAGACAAGAGCACGATCGGGATATCTCTCCTTGATCGCGTCTATCAAGGTTACGGCCGACAGGACCTCTCCAACCGACAGGGTGTGTATCCATATCGGCCGCCCCCGGAATCGGGGCATCCGGAAGCCGGGAAATAACCTCTTCAGTAATGTTGCTCGTCTTTTTTCAAGCGTCAGGGCCTTCACTACAAAAAAAGGGAGCATTATGATGTTCCCGAGTAAAAATAAAATATTATACAAGAAAATCATCTCTCAGAAAACTCACTCAACATAGAGCAGAATTACTATACTTAGAAAAACAAAAATCGTGTTTGTAACCCATGCTGCCAAAAATGGCTGTAAGAGTCCGTTATGTCCTAGTGATATGCAAAGGCCATAAACAACCCAATAGCAAAAAGCTACTCCGATACCATAGGCAATACCCATGGCTATCCCTTCCTTTTTCCGGTTTCTGACCGAAATGGCTGTCCCCACTAATGTCATGACAAGGCAAACAACCGGAAAGGCCAATTTAGCTTGCCAGTCTACCTGATAAGGGGTGGCATCATATCCTTCCTCTTTAACTTTTTGGATATAAGTTGACAGTTCATTGAAGCTCATCTCTTCGGATTTCTTCACAAGCCTTTTCAGATCCTCAGGAGCAAGATCTATCTTTAGAGTGCGTTGAAGGGGATAGACCACCTGGTAACTTCCATCTTCGAGTCGAATCTGTTCCACGCAATCATGCAGCAGCCACCTACCATCTTCATAGATTCCTTTTTTTGCGTCAATGCGTTTAGCAATGTTGAATCTGTCGTCGAAGAAGTTGAAAGTTACGCCAGATATGCTCTTATCAGCCGGGTTAAAATAGGCTATATGATAAATAGCCCGATTACCTTTGATCCAAATATCCTTTTGTTTAAAGGTGGCCTCTTGCTTGTTCACCTTCACCTCCCAAATATGATTGGCCTTTGCCATGGTGATTGGGACCACTATCTCAGCAAAGAAAAAGAGAAAAAGACTAAAAGCCAAACCCAAAACAAAAAGGGATTTCAGAAGGTAATAGGTACTTATCCCGCCACTTTGCAAGGCCACCAGTTCATTATTCCTAGCCATCAGGCCAAGGACTATGAGAACAGCCAACAGCACTCCCACTGGCGTTACCTGGGCAATTATTAAGGGGAGCCTGAACATAAAGAAAATAAGTGCTTGCGATATGGGAACCATGGACTCAAGAAAATCATCGATCTTTTCAAAGAAATCGACAACCAAATAGATAGTCATGGCTGCTGCCAAGACAATAGCAAAATTCTTCAGTACCTCTCTGATCAAGTATTTGTGAATTATCTGCACAGAATCAGCTATCCTCTTTTTCCAATAGACCTAAACCACTGAAAAATTCTAAGGGCAATCATGACTGCCTTTGCAGGCCGTTCGTTAGCCGTGATGAACATGAGATAGGCAGCAATGCTCCCTATGATTATATTTGGAACCCACATGCCAACAATAGGTGGGCAGATACCTCCCTCCCCAAGAACCCAACCCGCAGAGAGAAGTGTATAGTAAATAAGAAAAAAGAACAGACCAAGAACTATTCCAAAAGATCGCTTTGCAGACTTTGATTGGAGCCCTAACGGGACAGCTACGAACCCAAGAACAAAACATGCAAAGGGGATTGAAATTTTCTTGTGATATTCCATCAAACTCAAATAGTAGTTGGCATCATTCTTCATGACCTCATTCAAACTCTGGCGCAACTCTGACCAACTCATCTCTTTCCTACTCTTTCGACCATCTTTTACTCGAGACAGGACCTTGGCGAGATCGAGGTAAAAATCATAGGTATCAAACTTAACAGAATGCACTGTCTTTTTGTCCTCTGTGAGCTGATTAATAATCCCGCCGTACAGCCTCAACTGAAAGGCAAGTCTTTCTGGATCGCAAAAGAACTCTCCCCTGGGAGCAACTATAGTGCTCAGCATACCAGACGCTCGCCGGTCTTCGACAAACACATCCGTCAGGGTTTTGTTTTTTGAATCGATTTTGCTCACATACAGCATAACACCCTTGAAACTATCGTTGAATGTCCTTCCTTTCAGTCCTATGTGAATATTCGACCTGGCAGTTTCGAACAGCAGGTTCTTAAAAGAAAGCCGACCCCACGGTGATCCATTTAGGCACATAAAACCCGTCGCCAAGAACCCAATAAAGCAGAAGACTAATACTGGAGGAAGAAGCTTGTAGAGATTAACCCCGCTCGCTTTCAGGGCAACGATTTCATAATCATTTGACAATCTCAGGAAAGCAAACAGCACAGCCATCATGACAGACATAGGAATAACAAAAACAAGGAAAGAAGGCATACAATATATCAACATCAACAGGACAGAGGAAAGACTCACGCTATGGTTGACGATCAGATCTGTGATATCTAGTATCTTGGCCATCAAGAAAATGAGGGTAAATAAGAGCAGGTTGATGACAAACAGAGGTATCATCTCGCTGAAAAGATATCTGCTAATAACGGCGTTGATTTTCATCTATTTTTGGGCTTATGAGGTAGGTCTTTGTAAGTAGATGCCACCCGCAGGATAGACCTTTTGGCATTATTGTCCGCTGGCAACTTGACGATTGTTATCCTCAAACTGCAAGTCGTGAAGCTTATGGTACTCTCCTTCAAGGGCCAGAAGCTCTTCGTGTTTGCCTTCCTCCACAATCTTCCCGTCCACGATCACTATAATCCGGTTGGCATGTCGGACGGTTGAAAGCCTGTGGGCGATCACAAAGGTTGTCCGTCCTTTCATCAGGTTTTCAAGAGCCCGCTGAACCGCCAGCTCTGACTCACTGTCCAAGGAAGAGGTTGCTTCATCCAGAATCAGGATGGGGGCATTCTTCAAAAGAGCGCGAGCAATGCAAACGCGTTGTTTTTCTCCTCCCGAAAGCCTAATGCCCCGTTCGCCCGCCACCGTATCAAACTTTTCAGGAAACCGCTGGATAAAATCGTAGGCGTAGGCGGCTTTGGCTGCCGCAACGATGTCTGATTCTTTTGCATCAGTATTTCCATATGCGATGTTGTTTCGAATAGTATCATTAAAAAGAATGGGGTCCTGGGTCACAATGCCTATCTGGCTGCGAAGTGAGGCAATCGTTACATCCCGGATATCGTACCCCTCCATAAGGATTGATCCTTCGGTTACGTCATAAAACCGAGGAATCAAATTCACCAGAGTGGTCTTGCCACCACCGCTCATGCCAACCAGCGCTAGAACTTCACCTTTTTTGACCTCAAGATTGATGTTTTTCAACACCATCTGATCCTCATATTTAAAAGAGATATTCTGGAAAACCACTGAATGAGCGTTTGACTTAAGTTCGATCGCGTCTTCCCGTTCCACGATATCAGATGCAGTATCGAGAATATCGTAGATCCTGACGGCTGCTGCCAGGCCCTCTTGGATAGTATTATTGAGCCCGCTCATTTTTTTGACGGGCTCATACAACATAATAAGCGCTGCCATAAAGGAGAAGAAGGTCCCGGGTGTTGAAGTTCCAGTGACAACTTTGTATCCTCCATACCAAATAATAAGTGTAATACCAATGCCACCCAGTAGTTCCATGACTGGGGAAGAGATAGATCTGACTCCGACAGCTTTCATCTCATTGGTGAACAACCGAGAAGTCCTTTCAAAAAAACGACGGTTTTCATAAGATTCCATTCCAAAGGCCTTCACAATTCTATTACTAGTAAAGGTCTCGTGCAGAAGGAAACTCATATCAGCAATAGCTTCCTGGCATCGGGTACTGAGCCGCCGCAATCGCCTTCCAAAATTCACAATCGGGATTACAGCCAGCGGAAAAATTGCAATTGCAATCAAGGCCAACTTCCAGTCGCGATAAAAGATCACAAATAGCAGGCCTATGATTGTAAACGAATCTTTTAACACCCCTGTAATAGCATTAGATACCATTCCCTTAACAATATTGACATCGTTGATAATCCTTGCCATCAGGATTCCGGTCTTGGTCTTGTGGAAAAAGGACAACGGCAACATCTGAATGTGAACGTAGAGCTTGTCCCGCAGTCGCATGATGATGCTGTGCCCCACATAATTCATCAGATAATTCTGTCCAAAGTAGCAAGCCCCCTTTACCGCATACAGGATAATGATAGCAAAAGGGAGGAGCTTCAACATTCTCATATCTTTCTTGAAAAAGATTTCATCTAGCACTGGCTTTACTAAATAAGCAGTCGCCGCGGTTAAAAATGCCACAAGCATCATGCACAACATGGCCACTAGAAGACGAGGCCACTGTAATTTCACAAGCTCAAGAATTCTTTGATATATCTTAAGCAAGTCTATGTCGCTTTTTTTCTTCTCAACCATACTGCACACAAAATGGGGAAAAATTTTAATTTATTATATGATAGTAGTAGCGGTCCACTCTTTTTGTGATTTGATTAAGTTCGATTTCCAGCTTTCTTCGATAGGCCTCTTCTTCATCTTGATCTATATCTTCTGGGACCGAAATGGGCGTACCGTATATGACTCGGCCTTCGGTAAACGGATATGGAAGGATGAAACGATCCCAACTGGAAAATATTTTGATCTTCTGAGCACTGTAGCTGACCGGCACGATAGGATAACCTGTTTTTTTTGCCAGGGCAATGACCCCTGGTTGGACCTTAAATCGTGGGCCCCTTGGGCCATCTGGAACAACACCCCCTGGATGAATCTCTTCTCTTAAAGCCTTGATTAACCTCGCCAAGGCCCGAACACCGTATCTGGAACTGGATCCGCGGATGGTCTCGTGACCTTGGCGTTGCAGTATCTGTGCTATGATCTCTCCGTCCTTGGATTTGCTGACGAGAATGGCTCCACCCCACCCCTTGTAGAGGTAGCTAATCATAAGTATTCTCGAATGCCAGAATGCAAAGATAAATCTCCTCGACTCGATCTCAGCCCGTACCTTTTTAAAATCAATAGTCCGAATCCTCATTGTGCTACAAATCAGGTCAACCAGGCCTTTCCCCAGCCAACCGACCAGCCACCATTTCAGATCTTGCCACTTATCTGATTCTCTGGACATAGAAAGAAAAGACTCAGTCCGCCGCGACCCACTGTTTCCTTCCCGAATTCCCCCAACCCACGAGAAATACTTAACAGAAATTCCCAGTCGCATAAAGGCCAAAGCGACTAGTGGGTCGTTTCGCTAAAGGCTTTACATTATTCTGTCATTGCGAGGAGCGAAGCGGTTGCGAGGCCGAGCCGAAGCAAACTCGGAGCTGGTGGTTTAGGCCAAACGAGATTCCTCACTACGCTCGGAACAGGCTCAGCAATCTCATTGTTTTCTCCAGCGGTTAGAGATTGCTTCACTACGCTCGCAATGACATCATTCATTGTAAAGCTATTTATGAAATGCTGTACTAGTTGCCAGAAAGCATCCTCAGGGCCACCTCCGCAGCCCGTCTGGAAGCCCCCGGCGTGCCCAAGTTCTCTCCCACCCGAAGTAGTTCGTGACGCATCCGCACAAGCCCTTTTTCATCTCTGAGCATTCTCAAGGCCAGGTCGGTAATCTTTTCGGCTGAGGCATCCGCCTGAATCAACTCCGGCACAATCGGCCTTTTGGCAACCAAGTTTGCCAGGCCGACATGCTTTACGCGAACCAGGCGCTTTCCAAGCCAGTAAGTGAGAGGAGATACTTTGTACACGATAATCATAGGTGTACCTGCTATGGCCGCCTCCAGCGTCACGGTCCCAGAAGCTGTTATGATCAATGCAGCCTCATCCAGTACATCTCGAAGCCTATCAGACAGGATCAAGAACCTTGCCTTTCCTCCCTGAACAATGGTCTCTACAACACCCCTGCCGACCGAAGGGGCTACAGGTATGGCAAAGCGGATCCCCTCGATCTGTTCTGAAAGGATCTCTGCAACCTTTACCATCGTGGGAAGAAGGCGTGAGATCTCCTCATTCCGACTGCCGGGCAGAAGGCCGACCAGAAAACCGTTGCAACTCAAGTCTTCTGCTTTCTCCTCAGTTGCCGTGGCTTGCATGCTGTCCAGTAAGGGGTGTCCCACAAAGGTGACCGGCACGTTCCACTCCTTATAAAAATCGACCTCGAACGAAAAGATCACCACCATGTGATCGACCACCTTCTTAATCTTTTTAACCCTCCCAGTCCGCCAGGCCCACACCTGTGGACTGATGTAATACATAACCGGAATACCCAGTTTCTTGGCAGCAGTGGAAACGCGCAGATTAAAGTCTGGGAAATCAATCAAGATGAGTAGGGCAGGATGAATCTTTTTAAGATCCTGTTTGGCCAGCCTGAGTGCGCTAAGAAGTACGTTAATCTTTGAAAAGACTTCAGAAATCCCAACTACAGCCATCTGAGAATTATCAACCCGAATCTCAACTCCAGCTCGTCGAAGGGCGTTGCCACCTATCCCGAAAAAATCAAGGTCTGGGTTGAGTGCCCGCATGGCTCTCACCAAGTGTGCCCCATGAAGGTCACCAGAGGCCTCCCCAGCAATGATCATGATCTTCCGATTTCTATACCCAGATGGCAGATTGATAGGCTGATCCTTCAAGAAACCACGGATATGAGCAATAGGTCAAAACCGTGCTTCACAAGCACCTTGAAAGTGAATCGACTATGGCCTGCGGCCATAGCGTCAAGACGCACAAGCCCTAAAATGACTCACTCTTTCCCATAAACTTCTTATTGGTTGCCTCGATTTGATCCATGATGCTGAGAGCAACCCGCAGGGCATTCCGCCCCTCCCTGCCCGATACCAGTGGTGCCTCACGAGTTCTTACCGAGTGGACAAATGCCTCCAGCTCAGATTCCAGGGAATCGGCTTCCTCAAAACTAGTCTGCTCTAAAAACATGCCAGGGATTGGAAGCTGGATGCCATCCCCGTCCCTTCGGATAGTGGTAATCTCATGATTTGCACAATCGACCGAGATATAGGTGTCTTTCTGGAAGATACGTATTTTTCGCATATTTTTCATGGAAATACGGCTGGCAGTTACATTGGCAACACAGCCATTCTCAAAAACCAACCGCGCATTGGCAATGTCTACGCGAGTGGATACTACCGGAACACCGACAGCATGAATGCTCTTAACCTCGGACTTTACAAAGTTCAATATGATGTCTATGTCATGGATCATCAAATCCAAGACCACATCGACTTCGGTTCCTCGCACTTCCTTTCCTGGGTCTGGTTTCTTGGGGATATGTAACCGGTGAGACTCTATGAACAGAGGACGCTCCACTACCTCCCGCAGGGCTACCACCGCTGGATTAAATCGCTCCAGATGCCCCACTTGGATGATTCGGCTACGGAAATCTGCAACCTTTATCAAGGCATCGGCCTCCCCAACTGTCTCTGCCATCGGTTTTTCGATCAATACATCCACATTATTTTCCAGGAAATCACGGCTAATCGAAAAATGCACGGTGGTAGGTACCACCACGCTTACTCCGTCCACCTTACCTATGAGATCTCTGTAATCGGTAAAAGGCTCTGTTCCATACTGTTTTGCAACACTTTCTGCTCTTTCAGGGATTATGTCCACCACACCCGCAAGCTTCACCCCATCCATCCGCGCATATTTTTCAGCATGAAACTTCCCCAGATATCCAATCCCTACTACACCAACACGTAACGGTTCCATAGCGTGCTCAGATCCTTAAGTGCCTAAAGTAAGCGAAAGTGCCTAAAGTTAAAAGATGAAATACCGCTTGTTTGGTTTTACTCGTTCCGTTGGTTCGATTGGTTAGAAACCAATAAAACCAATTCAACCAATCTAACTAATGAAACCAGTGGCTAAAAGAATAAAACTAATTTTCAAAAAGGTTTCTTCAGATCCTTAACTTTAGCTCACCCTGGCCCAGACCTGGCTTATAGGCATAATAGGGTATTCCGGCACATAGCGCCAGGACAGGCTTTAGGCACTTTAAGTACTTTAATCTCCCTATTCTATGCCTATAATCGCAATCCCGTTTTGATCAGCCAGCGCAACCGCCTCTTCCCTGTCAAAAACCACTGTTTTGTCAGCCTCAACAGCCAAGACCGAGGCGCCAACATCGCACATTGCTTGAATGGTCTTGAGCCCAACAGCGGGCACGTCGAATCGCATATCCTGATTGGGTTTGCTCGCCTTCACTACCACGGTCTTTTTCTTCCCGAGCTTCCCTCCTCGCCTTATCGTAGCATCAGTACCATCTATTGCCTCTACCGCCATCACTGAGCCGCCCCGAACCACTACGCTCTGTCCAATATCTAGCCTTCCAATCTCCTTAACGATATGCCACCCGAAATGCACATCGGCCATCTCGGACTTGGTTGGCTTGCGCCGCGTCCAGCAGCCTCTTTTTGCCAGAAGTTCGGGCAGCAAAAAAGTAGAAGGGCGAATGGTTATCCCCTCTTTTTCCATCTCACTGGCAAAGGCCCGCAGGAGCCCATCATCAAGTGTATGATCTAAAGTCGCCAGGACCTTCAGGGCCCTCAGGTCTGGCCTCACTCCTGAAAACATCTTGGTCTTGGCAATCGCCCCAGCCATCACCGCATCACTTACCCCATTTTCTTTAAAAAATGTAATAAGTTGCTTCAATTGACCGATCTTTAGCCACTTTATTTCTTCCACAAGGGTTTCGAGTCGCGGGTCTGTTTCCCCAACATGGGCTACTGCGTAAACCTTCATTCCCCTTTTCCTGGCCGCCTTAGAAAAAATTGCGGGGAACTGCCCGCTCCCCGCAATGAGTCCAATCTTTGGGTTTGTTGGGTTCATTGGGTTTGTTGGGTTCATTGGGTTCGTTGGGTTTGTTGGGTCATAACTAAATAAACACAATAAACCATTTAAACACAATAAACCGTGTCACCTCGTTACCCCCCGCTGAGAGGACTTGATAAACTCTGTGACATTAACAACTTCTGGTATCTGATCTACCTCTGCGGTAACCCTTTCAATCCCTTCATTCAAGGTCAATCCGAGTCGAAATAGGATTCGATAGGTCTTCTTAAGGGCGAGCAAAGTATCTGTTGAAAAGTGATGCCTCTTCAAACCTACGGTATTCAATCCGTGGAGTCTGGCGCGGGGTGTGCCTGATGCCAGCACGTATGGCGGAATATCTTTGCTCACAGCAGTCATGCCACCTACAAAGGCATACTCTCCAATCCGCACAAATTGGTGGACGGCTACAAAGGCACCCACGGTGGCCCAATCTCCTATCCTGATATGGCCGCCAAGGGTGGCAGCATTGGCAAAGAGAACCTCTCGCCCGGTGAAGCAGTCATGCGCAATGTGGGTATAGGCCATCAAAAAATTTTCTTCGCCAATCTCGGTTATTCCGCCGCCAAACTCGGTCCCCCTGTGAATTGTCACAAATTCTCGGATCGTGGTTCCACGACCAATCTTTACAAACGTTTTCTCTCCTTTGAATTTCAAAGCCTGAGGAACAGCACCTATGGCTGCGTGTTGGAATATCTTACAATCGGGCCCAATAGTCGTATACTGATCTATTGTTACATGAGAACCAATGATAGTCCCAGCATGTATTTGAACGTCGCTGGCTAATACAGCATAGGGCCCAATTTGAACATCAGAATCTATCTGGGCACCAGGATCAACAATTGCAGTAGGATGTATCATGTCTTTTTTCCTATCATGGCCATCACTTCGGCCTCTGCAACCAGCGTCCCGTCCACAGTCGCCTTGCCAGACATCTTAAAAAGATTCGAACGCGTCTTCAATAGAATCATCTCAAGAATGAGTTGATCTCCCGGGACTACAGGTTCTCGGAAGCGGGCCTTGTCAATACCCATAAAATAGATCAGTTCTCTGTTCTTCTCCTCTGCACGAGAAGCATAGGCAAGGACCCCTCCTACCTGAGCCATGGCCTCAACAATGAGCACACCCGGCATAACAGGTGTTCCCGGAAAATGCCCCTGAAAAAAAGGCTCATTTATTGTCACATTCTTGAGCCCGACTATCCGTTCATTCGGAATTATCTCCACGATTCGATCCACCATGATAAAGGGATACCGATGTGGCAGGAACTCCATAATCTTGCGAATGTCATATACGAGGTCCATCTCTCTCCTCTCCCAAATGCAAAGCGTAAGATGCCTGATACCTCACACACGGCTCCGAATGACAAAGGAAGCTTGTGCCCCAGGGATCAGGCATCCTGTCCAAGCAGCAGAACTGCATCCAACCTGTTTAGTCCATCGCAACCTTTTCCAACCTATCGATGCGTTTCTCCAATTCCCTTATCTTTTTTTTCAACTCCGGAAGCTTGGGAATAATGTTGGAAACCTTCAGCCAGACGCTATGGGGCATCTCTGGGCTACCAGACACGACCTGACCATCGGGTATTGATTTGGCAATCCCTGACTGAGCCCCTATGGTCACTCGATTACCAATAGTCACATGTTGCGATACCCCAACCTGACCGGCCAAGATCGCATGGTCTCCAATAGTTACACTCCCCGAAACCCCCACCTGCGCAACCAATACAGTATCTTCACCCACCACTACATTGTGGGCGACGTGCACTGAATTGTCTGTTTTGACGCCACGCTTGATCCAAGTCCTTCCAAAGGTTGCCCTGTCAATTGTATTGCAAGCGCCTATCTCCACGTCATCGTCGATGCGAACGATACCCGTCTGTGGGATCTTATGATAGCGGTCTCCATCAGGCGCAAATCCGAAACCGTCACTACCTATAACAGAACCCCCATGAATAATCACCCTGCTACCGATCTCGCAGCGCTCCAGAATGCATACATTGGGATAGACGATTACATCATCGCCTACTTTCACACTGTTATCAATGACTACCCCTGGATGCAGAGTCACACAGTCACCCAAGGTCACATCGTCACCAATGAACACCCCTGGGTACACAGAAATATCAGCTCCACACTTGAAATTTTCCCCTATGTGCGCATCCTCACTGATCCCGACCACCGGGCGGGAAACAGGATGAAACAAGGTAGATACTTTGGCCATGGCTAAAGAGGGATCTTTAACACGCACAAGGATTTTCTCAGATTCACGAACCTCATCAGGAACAATTACTGCAGCCGCCATGGTCTCATCAACACGCTTCTTGTAGTCGGCAGATGCAGCAAAGGTGATATCATCCGGGCCGGCATTGTCAAACGCAGCAACACCTCTGATAATAAAATCACCGTCACCCACAACCTCACCACTAACCAGTTCAGCAATCTTGCGAACAGGAAGCTCCATTTCTCGTTATCCGTTATTTCTTATTCATAGATGAAAGTGCCTAAAGTTAAAGGAATAAACCAATCTTTACAAAAAGTTTCTTCAAGTCCTCAACTTTAGCTCACTTTAGGCACTTTAGCTCACTTCTTACACGATTCACCAACCTATTGCTTTTTCTTTGACTTCGCCGATGCACCTTCTTTCTTATTCCGCTTTGCATCCATGAGATTGTATTCTTCTATTACCTTGTCAGTTATGTCTATAGCATTAGGTGCGTAAACCACGCCCCCTACACGACGATCAATAATCAACGAGTACCCGCCGGCTTTCCCTGTTCTTTCAACTATCTCAAAAACATCTTTCGTAATCTTTCTAGAGAAATTGACGTTGAGCTCTCTCAGAACATCTTGATACCGCCTCTCGAGAGACCTAAAGTCTTGAATCTTGGCACGCAGGTCCTGTTCCTTTGCCCCACGCGCCTCATCACTCATAACAAGGGCTTTTTGATCCAGAGTCTTTTTCAGATCTTCAATCTCAGTTCCCTTCTTCTTGAGGATCTGCTCCATCTTCTTTCCTTGACTCTTGATCTCAACGGATGACCGCTTACCAGCATTCGACTTGTCGATTATCTTCTGGAGGTCGATGACTCCTATTTTTTGCACCTCAGCCCCGTAAACCATCCCGCTAAGGCCAAAAAAACAAAGGGCTATGCTCAAAAATATGTTACGCATACTCATGAAAAACCTCCTTCTTTGGTCATTAGTCATTATTACTGATATCAGCTACGGCAAGGCATTGGGCTTACGAGATCTAAAATGCACCAGCACCGGGAATCGGGGATCAGGCAAGAGCAGGTAAACGAGATGACTAGTGACCTAAAATGCCATCCCCATGGTGAACTCCCAACCGCCCTCACCTCTCCGAGCAGGATCAAGGATATAGCCATACTCCAGACGCATAGGCCCAATCGGGGAATACCATCGAAAACCGAAGCCAGCGCTCTCACTCAGCTCCGATGTTGTAATTTTAATCTCTTCTCCATTGTTATAGGCGTTACCTGCATCGTAGAAAAGGACCCCCATCAGGCCCGCTTTTCTTATGATCGGAAGTAAAATCTCTGCGTTGAACTGCACCATTTTATTGCCACCTATCTTATCACCGGTTGCAGGATCCTCAGGGCTGATATCCCGCCAGCCGTAACCCCGGACCGTGTCCATGCCGCCCAAATAGAAACGCTCCCAGACAGGCACAATCCCAATCACATCCCCGTGTATGAACCCTGTGCGGCCGTGCGGGTGCCCAACTACACCCCAGAAAAGGGGAATATACCACCCGGAGTCCGCAACGTACTTTGTGAAACCGATATCCCCGCCCATTGGTGTTCCCGCGTGCTTGACCACGATGCTATTGTCCGAGCCCTCGGTGGGATTGAACATGCGGTCCCTTGAATCGCGGCGCAAAACACCAGTCAGCATGTGGGCCAGATTTGTTCCCTCCATATCTCTGACCCAGGAAGAAGCATCGTCAGTAAGATTCCTAATTTCTGCCTGGTCATAGTTGTACGAAAAATATGCACGCGTGTAGTCAAAAACCGGGTAGCCAAACCGAACAGTACCCCCGAAACTGTCCTTGTCATATGTATCATAGTCCCGAGTCGTGTTGTACAGATCAAAGCCTGCTGACAAAGGAATATCAAAGAGCCAAGGCTCAGTAAAGCTCAGCTTATAGGAGGTGCTTCTTCTGCCCATTTGGGCCGTTAGATTCAGGACCTGGGCGCGTCCAAACAGGTTTCTCTGCGAAATCGAGACCATGGCAAACAGGCGGTCCATTGAGCTGTACCCAGCACCAAAGCTAAAAGCCCCTGTCGGTTTTTCAGTTACATCAATCTTGAGAACCATCCTGTCGTCAGCACTTCCCTTAGAGGTATTTACCCTAATATCTTCAAAAAAATCCAGGCGGTAGAGATCCCGTGTCCCACGCTTCAAGAGCTTGCCGCTGAACAGTTCCTGCTCATACACCTTCAACTCCCTGCGAATGACCTTGTCACGAGTCTTGGTATTGCCCGTTATAATGATCTTTTCAAAATAGACTACCGGTCCTTTGTTGACCAAGTATGCGACGTTAGCCATAAGCTTCTTGGAATCCTGGTCAATGCGCGGTAAAATATCCGCATAGGCATAACCTGCATCTGAGTAAATGTCTCGCAGAGTCAAAACATCTTCTCGTATAAGTTCACGGTTGTAAGTCTTGGCCCTAGAAATCTTCATCCTTTTCAGTAATTCGCCTTTTGGCTTAATCAAATCTCCCTCAATGTCCACTTTCCCAACCTTGAACTGGGGGCCTTCATCTATCTTGATGTTGATATAAACCCACTTTCCTTCGTAAGTCAGCTTTGGCTCACCGACCTTTGCCTGAATGTAACCATGGTTATGATAGTACGCAGCTATTTTAGATACGTCCTGGTCCAAGACTTCGTCGTCCAAATCTCCTGAGGAAGTAAACCAGGAAAAAAAACCTTTCTCGTTTGTCTTCATCAAGTCCTTTAGTTTATCACTGTCATAAGCCTTATTCCCTTCAAAAGAGATGGCCTTGATCAATACCTTTTCACCCTCTTCGACGATAAAATCGACATCAACACGGTTCTCTGATAAAGACTTTGTCTCATAGGTGACCTTTGCATGATGATAACCCTTTTCTTTGTACAGCTTGTCAATCTGCTGAAGATCGCCTTGAACCCTGTTTATGTTCAAGATAGCACCTGGCTTAACAGTAATAACATCTTTGATTTTTTCATCGTCGAATTTCTTGTTACCCTTGATTTTGATGTTACGAATGGTTTCATTTTCTGCAACTCGAAAAGTCACTACTTTGCCGTCTGGGGTACTGGAAGACTCCACGCGAACGTCAGCAAAATACCCCATTTTATAAATTGACTTCAGATCATCCTGGAGATGCTTTGCCAGGTAGATATCTCCCTTTTTTGTCGTAATGATTCTCTTAATCGCCTCAGATTCTATCCGTTTGTTCCCCGTTATGACAACCTCTGCCACCTTTTCCCGCTTGAATATCTTTATCCCAAGGTTCCTAGCTATCCTTTGAACGGAATCGAGCAGGGTTTCAAGGCTTTCCCCTTCCACATAAACTGGCTCTGGAGGAACATCCCCGTATGATTCCATGACCTTTACGTCCAAACTGAAGCGTTTACCAATCTTGGTAAAACTCCCCCATATCACAAAATCAGCTCCTGCACGGCGACCCAATACCCTGAAACGGTTCAGACCCTCTTCCTCAACGATGGGCAGCTCTTCAAGTGTTTCGCCGGGCTCCACGACTATAACTCCTTGCTCTCCTAGTCGCTTTTCAACAAGATCCCGGATCTGTCCCCTTAAGTAGTCAAGCCTTTCGGGTGCATGCACCTCGAAAGGAAGCACAATGACTCGAATCTCCTCCTGTGCTACTGCGCTTGCTCCACAAAGCAACAGTACTAACACAAATAATAACAACCGCTTCAACATGCTCACCTCAATCAATTAGAAATGCTTTGCCGTCCACCAGTGTCACACTGCGAGATAACTTCTCAGCTAACTTCATGTTATGAGTAACTATGACCGCTGTAACGCCATCATCACGGTTCAACGAGATCAGAAGATCACGTATCGACCCACCAGTCCTCTCATCCAGATTACCGGTCGGTTCATCCGCCAACAGGATCGAAGGTTTCAGTACCAGAGATCTGGCCACAGCCACTCTTTGCTGCTCCCCGCCTGATAGTTCTCCAACATGATGTCTGAGGCGATCCTTCAGGCCCACTCGAATTAGGATAGTCTCGGCCAGCTCACAAGCCTCTTGAGGACTCATACCCTTAATCAGGCCAGGCATCATGGTGTTTTCTAGGGCATTGAATTCTGGCAGAAGATGGTGAAATTGAAATACAAAACCGATAGTCTTATTACGAAAAGTGGCAAGTGTTTGCTC
>JAUWXJ010000047.1 GCA_030616425.1 Desulfobacterales bacterium
TTCACGGCTGAAGCGTCAACCTGCCCGGTTGAGTCAACCGGCAGGAAGGTTACATTATATCCCTGATCCTGTAAAAAGAGGCACGGATTCGTTACTGCCGGATGTTCAATTGCTGTTGTGATTATGTGGCGGCCTTTTGCTGAGAGGCTGTGGGCTACCCCTTTGATGACCATGTTGTTCGATTCAGTACCACCGCTGGTGAACACAATTTCCGTTAGCTGGCAACCCAAAAGTTCGGCTACCTGAGAGCGGGCATCTTCTAAAGCTTTCCTGGCAGCGCGTCCCAGGGGATACCCGCTACTAGGGTTCCCGTACTGGGCACCCCAGTATGGCTTCATGGCCTCCGCTACCTTTGGGGCTATGGGCGTGGTTGCGTTGTGGTCCAGATAAATCATGGGTGTGAGTGCCTAAAGTGAGCTAAAATGCCAAAAGAGAGCTAAAATTTTCGACTCGTACCTTGAACAAAACTGAACGTTTTGCCAAGGCCTGCACTTATTCTAATGCTCCAGTTCGTTGAGAACTTTTGCACTTGAAAGCATAAAGCCCCGCTTAATAAACGGGGCTTTACGTTTTGCACACACTGTTTATTAAGTGGAATGTGCTATTTCTTCTTTTTCTTCTTGTCGGCCAGCACTGCATGGGCCGCTGCCAGCCTGGCAATGGGTACACGGAAAGGCGAACAGCTCACATAATCGAGCCCGATCTGATGGCAAAAAATCACCGAGCTTGGCTCTCCGCCATGCTCTCCACAGATACCGATTTTGAGATCCTTGCGCACCGCACGACCCCTTTCAACACCAAGTTCCATAAGTTCTCCAACCCCGTCCTGATCAATGACCTGAAATGGCTCGTCCGGCAAGATCTTTTTCTGCACGTAATCGGGTAGAAAAGTGCCTGCATCGTCGCGTGAATACCCAAAGGTCATCTGGGTCAAATCATTTGTACCGAATGAGAAGAATTCCGCGTCTTTGGCAATCCGGTCGGCCACTAGAACCGCTCGTGGGATCTCGATCATGGTTCCCACCGTATACCTAAACTTCACTTTCGCTTTTCTCATGACTTCCTGGGCCACCCTATCGATAATTGCCTTCTGATGTTTGAATTCTTCCATGGTTCCGACCAGAGGGACCATGATCTCCGGTAAGACCCTGATCTTTTGCTTGCGGCACTTGGCCACGGCCTCAAAGATAGCCCGGGCCTGCATGGCTGTAATCTCTGGAAGGGTGACGCCCAATCGGCAGCCCCTGTGGCCGAGCATTGGATTGAACTCGGAAAGAAAATCTACCTTAGTAGCTACGGCCTTGACCGGAACGCCGAGCCGAGCAGCCATCTCTTTCTGTGTGGACTTTTCGTGAGGGACAAACTCGTGAAGTGGCGGATCAAGCAGCCTGATCGTCACAGGGCGCCCGTTCATGGCCTTGAAGATGCCGTAGAAGTCCTTGCGCTGCATGGGCAGTAGCTTGGCCAGGGCTTTTTCCCGGCCCTTTGTGTCCTCGGCCATGATCATTTCTCTCATGGCCCAGATTCTATCGCCAAAGAACATATGTTCTGTCCTGGCCAAACCGATCCCCTCAGCGCCCAACGCGATAGCAGTCCTGGCGTCTTCAGGGGTGTCGGCGTTGGTGCGAACCTTAAGGCGGCGTATTTGATCAGCCCAAGTCATCAGCTTCTTGAAGCTCGGGTTTTTCCCCGGGCTTGTGGCCACCACTGGAAGCGGGCCTTTATAGACGACCCCCTTGGTTCCATTCATGCTGATCCAGTCGCCTTCTTTTAAGAGTTTGCCACGAAAATTCACAGTCTTTTTCTTGAGATCAATACCGGTAATATCGCCGCAGCCCACAATACAGCACTTGCCCCAACCCCTTGCAACTAAAGCAGCATGGCTCGTCATGCCCCCCTTGGATGTTAGGATGGCCTGGGCAGGCTTCATGCCGTGGACATCTTCCGGCGAGGTCTCTTCCCGGACCAGGATGACCTTTTCGCCTTTTGAGCCGAGCGCCTCGGCCTTGTCTGCTGTGAGGACAATCTGGCCCACGCCCGCACCCGGTCCGGCCGGGAGTCCGGCGCCGAGCTTGGTTGCGGTTTTTTCTGCTTTGGGATCTATCATGGGGTGAAGAAGTTCATCCAGCTGTTCGGGTCTTACCCGGGTGATAGCCATCTCCTTTGAGATCAGCCTTTCCTTCACCATATCGACAGCCATTTTGATGGCAGCCGGCCCGTTCCGTTTTCCTACCCTGGTCTGCAGCATATAGAGTACATTATGTTGAATGGTAAATTCTATATCCTGCATATCCTTGTAATGAGTATCCAGCCTGCGTCTGATCTTATCCAGCTGCCTGTACAGCTCAGGCATGGTCCCCTCGAGGGTTGGGAGGCGTCGGTTTGCGTCTACCTTGGAGACGTTATTGATTGCAAACGGGGTGCGTATACCGGCAACCACATCTTCTCCCTGGGCATTGATCAACCATTCACCGTAGAAATTATTGTCACCTGTGGCCGGGTTGCGTGTGAATGCAACACCTGTTGCGCAATCATCCCCCATATTTCCAAAGACCATGGTTTGAACGTTCACGGCGGTTCCCCAATCGTCAGGGAGCTTTTCGATCCGGCGGTAGGCCACGGCACGCTTGCCAAACCATGAAAGAAAGACGGCATCGATCGCTCCCCAAAGCTGTTTCATGGGATCATCCGGGAAAGGCTTGCCGAGCACTTTTTTGACAGTCTTTTTGAATTGCACGGTGAGCGATTTCCAGTCCTCAGCAGTTAGATCCAAATCTGTCTCATGCCCGTTTTTTTCTTTAACCTTATCTATGAGGGCCTCAAGTTGGCTTCTGATCCCCATCCCTTCTTCCGGCTTAATGCCTGCGGCCTTTTCCATGACCACGTCCGAGTACATTGCAATGAGACGACGATAGGCGTCGTAAACAAAACGAGGGTTGCCCGTTTTCTTGATCAAGGTGGGTATGGTCTTGGATGTCATTCCGATGTTCAATACCGTTTCCATCATGCCGGGCATGGAGGCGCGGGCCCCAGAACGGACACTGAAAAGGAGCGGGTTTTGTGGATCCCCGAATTTCTGTTTCATTAATTTTTCGACCCTGGCCAGGGCAGCGTTCGCAGCTTTATGAAGCCCGGGAGGATATTTGCGCTCCCTTCTGTAGAACTCATTACACGCTTCTGTAGTAAGCGTGAATCCAGGAGGGACGGGCATGCCGAGGTTAACCATCTCGGCTATGTTGGCACCCTTGCCACCGAGGAGGTTCTTCATTTTTGCATTGCCGTCGGCCTTGCCGTCACCAAAAAAATAGACATGTTTGGAACTCCTTTTCATCAACGACGCTCCTTTCTACCAAGATTTGCGTGCGAGTGAAGCCTCCCCGCCCTTCCGGGCGGGGTCAAGGGGAGCACGCCGGTCAAGCAGGACTCGCATCAGGTCTAAACGTATTCATTTATCACATAACCAGTAGTAAATCCACAATCCACAATCCTATGTCTAATCCCCGCACGGGCTTTCGTAGAGCCTTCCCTGGCGCCATCTTTCAACAAAGGCCTCTGAGACTGAAATGTCAACGCCTGCCTTTTGCGCTGTTTTCCTGAGGTGTTTCATGGTTTCGTGGAGTTCCTTTGCCTGGTCGATCAGGGCAAAGATCTTGGCACCCCGTTTCCAGCTTTCCACGGCTTTTTTATCTTGACCAAGTTTTATGTACGCCAGGCCCATGGAGAACAGATCGTCTCCCATACCCTTGTAGAAACCGAGTTCGCGGTCGATAAAGAGGGCCTTCTCAAAAGAGGCGATAGCATCGGTATGCCTGTCGGTTTTGAGCATCAGGTTGCCAACGGCAAAGTGCAACGAAGCCATGTGCACGGGGTCAAGGCTCTTGGCCCGGCTCAAACAGGTGGTGAGCACCTTTTCCGCGGCCTCATACGAACCTCTTTTGATCAAGAGGACCCCCTTGTTTTGGAGCACCGGGATCAGCAAGCTCTTGTTTGTGCCTGGTGAGAGCATCTGAGAAGCCTCTTCGATTACCTGCTCAGCCTTGTCCAGGCTTCCCGCATGTATGAGAGTGGCTGCCTTGCCTGAGAGGGCCTTCACAGCCCCTTCTTGATCATTTAGTTCTGAATATATGGCATGTGATTCATCAAAGAATGAAACAGCCCCATCATAGTTACCCGTTATCCTGTAAATCGTTGCAATATTGTTCAGGCTCATGGCCACGCCATCCAAGAGATCGGATGCAGAGTAAAGCTCATAAGCCCTGAAGAAATACTCGAGCGATTTTCTGTAACAGCCCTTCTTGTGCCACTCAAGACCCTTTTGCATTTGCTTGCTGCCTGCGCTTACGTGCCGTGGGATATGTCTGGCAGGTTTGCTCCCTGCACAGGCAAAGACAAAGAGGGAAAGGAGAATGGCCACCATAAGACTCGGCTTTTTGAAGCTCCCCACAGCTTGCTGCGGGGAATCTTCGACCCGTCGAGAGCCTCTGGACCGAACGGTTGTAAGGAATTTTGTCATTTTTTGATGCGCTCGCTTTTGCAGTTTATCTTCTTAATCCAGTATCGATACTTTCACCTTCGGGCTCGGGAGGAAGATTGGGTTTTATGAGAAAACTCTTCTGAACAGATTGAACAACCTTGTCGATCTCTTCCACACCGTCTCTTATCTCTCTTATTCCCTGTTTGGTCGATTTTGTGACCACAGGAAAATCTTGACTCCCTTGCTCTATATTCGTCAATATCTGGTTGATCATATCCATGCTTTTTCTGAGGCCATCTGCAATATCCGGTGTTTTTGCAGTCACATCTTCCACATTTGTAAGGATTCTGTTCACGTGCCCGAGTTGGTCATATATTTTTTGAAGTAATTCTTCAGAGCGTATCAGTCCGCCCACCGAACCCTTTCCTTCTCTGATTTCACGGATGACCTCTTCTATGTGCGCCAGGGTTTTTGCAATGCTGTCGAGTGAAGAGTAGAGCGGCCCTTCCGGGTCTCGCATATGTGCCACGATTTCTGAAACCCCTTGAACACTCTGTATAACCATCTTGGCCGTCTTTTCCACCTCAAACTCTGCTATAAAGTCAGCCACTGATTTTCTTGCTTCTGACGGGATGGTACCATTTTCAGGAATCGGGGGCGCCTCGGGCGTTCCCGGCTTTATGGATACGTATTCCGATCCTATGAAAGTTGGGCTCTCAACGGTTGCCACAGAGTCCGTCTTTATTCGGGGGGCATAATCCTTCAGAATGGCCAGTGTGACCTTTACCTTATCACCCTCAAGCCTGACGCTTTTTACCTTCCCAATCTCGGCCTTGAAAAGTTTTACCCGTGCGTTCTTGCTGAGGTTGTAAGCCTCGTCAAAGACGGTGTAGTATGTGACATACGCTTCAAACCAGTCTTTTCCCCTTCCGATCATGACAATAATGGTCAAAAGGAGTATAACCATGATGGCCATAAAGGCACCAACTGCTCTTTCTCTTGAATCAAAGCTTATTCTCATCAGCTTCTGTCTCGGCTTTCAATTGGACTTTTGTAGTTAGCCTTCCTTTGTCTATCAATATCTGCCTGTCGGAGAATTCCTTTGTGAAGGCCTCATCAACTGAAAAAAATATTAGCGCAAGATCCTTCTTTGTCAAACTACTGAGAACCTCTTTCACGGCCTCAAAGCTATTTTTTCTTAAGAAGTCTCTCGGCCTTGCAAGCAAAAGTATCTCAGGATGCTTTGAGATCTCCCGTGCAATCACTGCAAGCCTGTATTCCTCAGGATCGAGCTGGTGTGGTTTGAGGTGGAGCGTTTTTTCCAGATCAAAGAGCCTGCACAGTTCAACAACCTCGCCAGGCATTTCGATTGAGGTTGAATCTTCAAGATAGAATGTCATAAGCATCAGGTTGTCGTGTACGGAACGGTTAGTTATAAGGGTTGCATCTGATGCTATATAGCCGACTTTTTTCTTATAAGCGAGCAGATTCCTGTAGTCTGAAAAGTCGAGCTCCTTTTCCCTGTAAAAGAATTGACCACCCTTAGGGAACTCAAGAGTGGCTATACCCCTTAAAAGGAGATGGGCATCATCCGGGGAATCTGTTGCGATTGAGAAGGCCTCTCCTTTTGACAAAACAAGATTGAAATCTTTCAATCCATTCCCATCGCCGAGTGCTTCAAGCGTGTAGTCTGAGAGCCTGATTAATTCTAAGGCCATGGTCTAAGTGGGCTAAATGTAAAATATGACCGAGATGATGATATTTATGAACAGGCAATACAACAAGCATTCAACAGCCGCTTTTGAGGTTTCCGACGGGATGTCGGTAAAAGACCTTTTCACGCGGAAGCCTCGGTAAAGCGACGTGACAGTGATAGTGAATCCGAAGAATATGGCCTTTACAATGCCAACGGTAATGTCAATACCGGATATAGCCTTACCTGTCTCTTCAAGGAAATTTTCGAGTGGAACATCAGTGACGGTCCAGGCAACTGCATATCCGCCAAGTATCGCAACCATATCAAAGATAAAAAAGAGACATAATACGGCTACTGTAATGCCGATGAGTCTCGGAAGACATATAATCCGAACAGGATCGATCCCCTGCATCTCAAGCGCATCCAGCTCCCCCAGGACCGCCATATAGCTTGTCTCAACAGTCACTGCAACCGCTGAGCGCAGAATAACGATAATGGCAGTAAAGAGCGGTCCCAATTCCCGAACGACTAGGATGACGATCAGCTCACCCACTATGTATCTTCCCTCAGCCGTTCCAAACTGCCTGGTAAGCTGTATGACGATCATACTTCCCGTGATCAGCGCAACAAATAGCACAATGGGCAGGGCCTGGATTGCTGTAAAGTAGATCTGCTCGAAAGTGAATCTCAAGACTAGCTTTTTGCCGGTCTCATGTCGTCTGAAGGGAATGCCAGCAATCCGGTTGGTGAACGCCAAGAGATTGAGCATGTGATTAACACTGCTGATCGTGCGCCTTCCAATAGCTTGAACCAAACCGCTCATATCGTTTTGTAGTCTTTCAGAAAAGATTTTGGGGCTATCGATTCCGTAAGAAGTTCAAGAGTTAGGGCCTCAGTAACAACGGATGCTCGATACTGGATGCTGGATATTGGATATTGGATCCTTTTCATTAATCCGCAATCGACAATCCGCAATCGACAATCCGCAATGGTTACGTCCCCATGTCCCACGAAGCCAGATATTTTTTCTGCTCACGCGTGAGGGTATCAATTGCGATGTCCATGGCTGCCAGTTTTTCCTTGGCAATCAGCTTATCGATTGCTGTGGGTACCGGATATACCTCAACAGGGAGCGTTTTCTTTCTCGTTACCATGTACTCGATGCAAAGGGCCTGGTTGGCAAAGCTCATGTCCATAACACTGGGAGGATGCCCCTCCGCAGCCGCAAGGTTTATCAGGCGGCCATCTCCAAGCAGATTGATCCTCTTGCCGCTTTTCAGGACATATTCTGTTGTAAAGGGGCGGATTTGTCGTTTACTTTTAGCCGAACTCTCAAGTGCCGGCAGGTCAATTTCAACATTGAAGTGACCTGAATTGCAAACAATTGCACCGTCCTTCATCACCTTGAAATGTGGTTTGCTGATCACATTAACATCCCCGGTCAAGGTGCAGAATACATCACCGACCTCGGCGGCCTTCTTGACAGGCATCACCGAAAAACCGTCCATGACTGCCTCAAGCGCCCTTAATGGATCTACCTCTGTTACAATAACATTGGCGCCCATACCGCGAGCTCGCATGGCCACGCCCCGGCCGCACCACCCATAGCCACAGACCACAAATCTGGAGCCGGCAAGGAGGCGATTTGTGGCCCGGATAATGCCGTCTATGGTGCTTTGGCCGGTGCCGTATCGGTTGTCAAAGAGGTGTTTGGTGTTGGCGTCATTGACTGCGATGATGGGGTATTTGAGTACACCCGCAGCAGCCATGCTCCTGAGGCGGATGATTCCCGTGGTGGTTTCTTCAGTACCGCCCCTTACAAGGCCCAAAAGTTCCTTGCGCTTCGAGTGTAGCGTTGAGATCAGGTCGGCCCCGTCATCCATGGTATACATAGGCTTGAGGTCAATCACGGCGTCAATATGGTTGTAATATGTTCTATTATTTTCCCCTTTGATGGCAAAGACAGGGATTCTGTCATGCTTTACGAGCGAGGCTGCGACATCATCCTGTGTGCTGAGGGGATTAGAAGCACACAGCCTCAGTTTGGCGCCGCCAGCCTTGAGTGTGTGCATGAGCGCAGCGGTCTCTGTGGTTACATGAAGACAGGCCCCAAGACGTACACTCCTCAGGGGTTTTTCTTTTGAAAACCGGGCCCTGATCCGCTCCAAGACCGGCATGCTCTGCTTGGCCCACTCAACACGCAGTTTTCCCTGTTTTGCCAGTTTTGTGTCTTTGATATCAAACTCCATTCAAACCTTCCTTTCCTGTGCGATTCAGCTACAGCCCCCTTGTTATCAACCACGACTATGCCTTCTTTTTTTTCTTCTTGGTACGGGCCGGTTTTTTTCTGGGCTTCTTTGTCCCTGCCTTTTCCGCAAGCACATCCGCCATGTTTGTCTTTTCCCATGTAAAGTCTTTATCATTCCGGCCAAAATGCCCGTAGCAAGCTGTCTTTTTGTAAATAGGCCGCAGCATGTCCAGATACTCGATCATCGCTGCGGGTCTTAGGTCAAACGTCTGGTTGACAATTTTACTTATCCGTTTTCGGGAGATCACTTCAGTGTCGTAGGTGTCAATGAGCACGGAAACAGGCTGCGCTACACCGATGGAGTAGGCGAGCTGGACTTCGCATTTTGAGGCCAATCCGGCTGCTACCACATTCTTTGCAACATGCCTTGCCATGTAAGAGGCGCTCCGGTCGACCTTGGAGGGGTCCTTACCCGAGAAGCAGCCCCCACCGTGACTCCCCTGGCCACCGTATGTATCCACAATGATCTTTCGGCCGGTAAGGCCGCAGTCCCCCATCGGGCCTCCGATCACAAAGCGCCCTGTTGTGTTGATAAAATATTTGGTGTCCCCGTCGATCATCTTCTTGGGCACAACCTTCTTTATGACTTCCTCTATGATCGCCTCTTTTAACTGTGAGTAGGAGATGTCCGGACTGTGCTGGGCGGCAATCACAATCGTTTCCACTCGTTTCGGCTTGCCGTTTTCATATTGAATGGTGATCTGGGACTTGCCGTCCGGGCGAAGAAAATCAAGAGACCCGTTCTTGCGCACCTCTGCCAGGCGCATGGTCAGCTTGTGGGCATAACATATAGGCATCGGCATCGACTCCGGCGTTTCGTTGCACGCATATCCAAACATGAGCCCTTGATCACCGGCTCCCTGCTCCTTGGAAAGCCCTTTCCCGTTTACACCCTGTGCAATGTCAGCAGACTGCTGATCGATGCTGGTGATCACCGCACAGGTCTTCCAGTCAAAACCTATGGTTGAAGAATTGTAGCCGATGTCGCGAATGGTGTCCCGAACGATCCCGGGGATATCTACATAACAGGTCGTGGTGATCTCACCGGAGATAAAGGCAAGGCCGGTGGTTACAAGGGTTTCACAAGCTACCCGACCCCTTGGGTCTTGCGCTATGATGGCGTCCAGGACGGCATCCGATATCTGATCAGCCACTTTATCCGGGTGTCCTTCGGTTACTGATTCCGACGTGAATAAGTAGTCCTTTTTGCTCATCTCTCCTCCTTGGCTCTATTTTTCTCATCTACGAGGATGACCGCAGGCTCAAAGTCTTCCATATTCTTGTCATCCGCGGTCGTGTAACATGTAATGATAATTAGGTCCCCCACCGCCCCTTTTCGGGCTGCTGCGCCCTTCAGGGCAATGGTCCCTGAGCCCGGGGCTTCTTCTATAACATAGGTTTCGAATCGCTCGCCGTTATTGATATTATAGACTTGGACCAGCTCATAGGGGAGGATATCGGCCGCCTTCATCAGGTCAGCATCGACTCCCAGGCTCCCCTCATAGTTCAGGTCAAGCTCGGTTACTGTGGCTCGGTGAATCTTTGATTTTAGAAACGTGCGAATCATATGAGATTCCGGTAAAATCGTCTAATCGTGAATCGGTTGCGCAGCTGGTTACGGTTACCGTCGAACGTAAAACGTAACGAGCCGCGAATAACGATTAACCAATAACGAATAACAAGATTTATGGTTTCAAAATCACATTATCTATCAAACGGGTCTTGCCGACCCATACGGCCAGGGCCATCAGGGTAGGCCCCTCGACCCGGTCCACATCCTCTAGGGTTTCCGGGTCGCACACAGACACATAGTCAATTTTCGTATGAGGAGACGAGAGGATAAGCTCTGAGGCTGCATGGATCAATTGCTTGGCATCCCTTGTGCCCTTAGCCACGCTTTCCTCGGCCTGTTTGAGCGACTGAAACAGAGACAGCGCAGAGTGCCTTTCATCTTCAGACAAATAGGTGTTTCTGGAACTCATGGCCAAACCATCGGGTTCCCGCACAATAGGTACCCCAATGATCCTTATATCAAAATTCAAGTCTTGCACCATGCGCCGGATGATAGTTAGCTGCTGATAGTCCTTTTCCCCAAAGATGGCTATATGAGGCTTAACTATGTTAAAGAGCTTGGTTACTACGCTCGCCACACCACGAAAATGAGATGGCCTGGACGGGCCGCAAAGATACCCGGAAAGCACCTCTAGATCAACATAGGTCTGGTATGCTTTTTCATACATCGCCTCGGGCTCAGGGGCAAATACTATATCGACCCCCACAGACTCGGCCAGGCTCACGTCCCGATCCAGATCTCTGGGGTAGGCCTGAAGATCTTCCGCAGGGCCAAACTGCGTGGGGTTGACAAAGATGCTTATAACCAGGACATCTCCATGTTTTCGTCCCTCACGCATCAGGGCCAGATGCCCCTCGTGCAAGTAACCCATGGTGGGGACGAAAGCAATGGTTTTACCGGCTTGCAGCAGACGGGTTGATTCCTGCTGCATGCGGCCTATTGCTGTGAAAATCTGAATATGTCCCTCCGAAAAGAAATTACAATTAATTTATCAACATAGCAATGTCAAGATAATTGGCCCCTTCGCGCGAATCTAAGGGCACGAGCGGGCCTGCATAATGCTATGGACCGCCCACAAAAAAAAATAGTAGGTGAACGACTACAGAGCTTTCTCCGGAGTTCTTCACTTGGCCGATCATCCAAAGTTCGAAAAAATAAAGGCCTGGGCAGGTCAACCAATATTTTTTTGAACTATGGACTCATGCGCGTGGCTGTTCTCACACAACTCGGCAAGTCGACTGCTTGGAAAAATGATAAGGCTGTGATTCTGCTTGACTTAAATGAAATGGTTTTTTAATATAGAGTGTTAGAAAAAAACCTGGATTTTTCATGGGACTCGATTCTAAGAACCAGTGCCAGGCCAGATGGAAGGTGCTTTCCCACCTGTTGGCGTTGTATTGAGTCTTAGGAAGAAAAGGGGGCTTTTCGATCATATAGATGTCTGGCACAAGATCTTTTTGCCTGTGGGCATTGGTAGTCTAAGATTAAATGATTTTAGATCGTTTGTTTTTGCAGCAAGTTCTTTTTATAACCCTTATCAAGTGCCTATACTTTCAAGTTGCGTTGTTCCATTTTGCCGAAGCAAGGCAACGGCCATACGGCAAACAACTGATCAGGCAAGATACGACTATCACTTAGAATTGCTTTCAAATGGAGCCAGAGGGTGTAGAACTATGGAAAACGACAAAAGGAGATGTGCACGCCTGCGAACTTCTCTACGGGTAGAGTGTAAGTTCAAGGATCAAACCGCACCTATACAGACAAGGGCTATAGAAATCAGCGCACGAGGAACAAGCCTCTCTTTACCAGAAGGGCTGCCTAAAGGGAAAGAGGCGGAACTGGAGATTTATCTTCCTTCTGGCAGGAAAATCTCTGTCAATGGTGAAGTAGTGTGGACACAAAGCAAAGCGGCTGGCAAAGGGACGATCCATGAAATAGGCATACGGTTTACCCAAATAGACATACGGTGTGGGTAAAGAGGAAAAATGTATTCTGAATATTGGAAGTTAAAAGAGCTACCATTTGATAACATTCCAAATCCCAAGTTTGTTTTTTATTCGTCTAATCATGACGAAGCCTTGATGCGCCTTTTTTATACGGTTAGAGGCCGAAAAGGGGCGTGCATGCTGACCGGTGACATAGGGTGCGGCAAGACCACAATCTGCCAGGTATTTCAAGACAGGTTGATGGAAGGGGGTTATGAGGTCGTACTGATTACGAATCCGACTATAACCAGTCGAGAGTTCCTGGAGGAGATCCTCTATCAACTCGGTTTGGAATTTGAAAATAGTGCCATGAAACGTGACTTAATACGTGCCGTGAATGATATAGTGCTCAAAAACCTGAAAGCCGACAAGGAGACTGTCCTGATC
>JAUWXJ010000157.1 GCA_030616425.1 Desulfobacterales bacterium
AGGAGAGGGATGCCGGCAGTTAAAAGGGCAACTAGATAAGGGATAAGAAAGGCCCCTCCACCATTGTCATATGCCATATAACTGAACCGCCATATATTGCCGAGCCCTATTGCAGACCCGACAGCTGCAAGGAGAAAGCCGGTCTGACTCTTCCACTGCTCCCTCTTCATTCCCCTGATACCCCCTGTATCCTTTCTTGTTTGTTGGGCAACCAAGGTGCGTATAAAATTGACATTTGACAGCAAAAAATATAGATAATATATGCTTACCGGTCAAGGGGAAAGCTGGCCAAGACAAGAGGGCTCGTCTTTCTGCCTTCGCGTCAACACAGTACGAAGCATCTTGACTAGTACATAGCCTGCTATTAGGATAGATTAAATCTGCAACCTCGTTAATGGATTGGGTGCCCCATGAAAAAAATCGGGATTCTCGTCAAGGCGCAGAAGGAGGCTACTGACAAGGCCACGGAACTGGAGACCTGGCTGAAGGCAAAGGGGATCGAGGCCCTCATCAAGCAAAATATTCCTGCACCCATTACCTCAAAAGAGTGTCTGGTCGAAAACATTCCAAAGGCCCCTTCTGATCTTTCCTGCATTGTTATATTGGGCGGCGACGGGACCTTCCTGAGCGGCATTCGATGGGTACAGGACACGGGTGTCCCGGTTCTGGGAGTAAACCTGGGCGATTTTGGCTTCCTGACAGAGTCCTCGGCCGACCAGCTCTTTGACATCATGGAAGAGATCATCAATGATTCGTTCACTACTGAAGAGAGGATCCTGCTCTTAGCAAAAGTCCTGCGGGATGGTGAGGGGGTTGCCTGCCAGACCGTGCTTAACGATGTGGTGGTCAACAAGGAGGCACTGGCGCGCATAGTCCACTTCCGCACCTATATTGACGACGACTACCTCACTACCTTCAAGGCCGATGGTCTGATAGTGGCAACCCCTACAGGCTCGACCGCTTATTCACTTTCAGCAGGCGGGCCGGTCGTTTATCCGTCGCTCAAGACGATCATACTAACCCCGATCTGTCCCTTCACCTTGACCAATCGCCCCCTGATCCTGCCCGACACCGCAACCATCAAGATAAAGATAGACAAACAAGACTCGGATGTCTTTTTGACCTTCGACGGTCAGGTAGGGCTCCACGTCACGTATCAAGACTCCATTGTTGTGGAAAAGGCCCCACACACGATTCACATGATCAGGACGCCCGGCCTGAGCTACTATGAAGTGCTGAAGGCCAAACTACGGTGGGGCGGGTAACAGTTCCCTGCGTGCCTGTGAGACCTTTGCATAACCACTTTGAACGACCATTATGAGCTTTTTGCGGCACCCATCCGGGCCAATCCTAAACTGTTTGAGGCCCTTGGGCCAAGTTTGAGCGCAGAGCTTCACTCCGCTTCGCTCCGTGTTAGGATTTAGTGAGCGAGCCCATGGATGGGTCAAAAAGCTCATAGTAACGAGTGAGAAGGGGTTGTGCAAAGGTCTCACCTGCTTTGACCCACCAGGGACAGCTTCAAGAGAAAAACAGCAGTCACTTTTTATGGAAGGAGGTTCATTGGTGCCCCCGGCAGGAATCGAACCTGCGGCACAAGGATTAGGAATCCTTTGCTCTATCCACTGAGCTACGGGGGCGGTCTCTATCTCACCTCTACCGCAAGCTTCTGCCCAGGGAATATCTTGCTCCGTGGGGTGAGGTCGTTGATGCGGAGAAATTGTTCTAGTTTCATATTGTGGCTGCGGGCGATCTTATAAGGGCTGTCTCCGCGCTTGACCCGGTACGTCTTGGTGTCCGCGCCGGCTTGGACCGCATCCGTTCCTCTACGGATAATCAGCCGCTGTCCAATGTGGAGACGGGTGGTCTTAAGGTTGTTCAGGCGCATGATCTCCTTGGTGTTTGTGTTATAGCGCCGCGCCAGTAGCCAGAGGGAGTCTCCTCTTTTTACGCGGTGAAAGGTTGATCCTGATTGCCCGGACTCGGAAGTTCCTCTCGCTCTCGCATACAGTAGTTGCTTGCCCCTTAAGGGTACCTTCAGCCGCTGTCCCACTCTGATATAACTTTTTTTTCTGATGTTATTGGCAGCAACAATTGCCCGGACAGTTGTCCGGTAACGGCCGGCCAGGTGCGACAGCGTCTCGCCAGGCCGGACCCGGTGATAGGCATAAAGTCTTTTGGGTGGAACCCACACAGGGATTTTATCCAGCTTTGCCACAAGAAGTTCACCCTTGCCCCTCGGTACCTTTAGCTCATAGGCGTCAGGGGGCGTAACCTTATGGCGGAGTTCAGGATTCAGGTCCTCAAGCCTTTTGCGAGACATGCCCATGACCTTTGCTATATCCTTGAGCCGCATATGCTTTGACACTTTTACCCTATTATATGACTGGGGTGGATCGAGATCTTTCAGGTCAAACCCAAACTTCTCGGGGTCGTTTATGATAAAAAGGGCTGCCAAAAACTTCGGTACATAACGTGCTGTTTCCCACGGCAGCTTCTCAAAAAGATCCCAAAAGTTGTCCAGGTAATTGATGTTCTGATTTCGTATAACCCTGAGGACCCTTGACTCTCCGCAGTTGTATGCTGCCATCACGGTAGTCCAGTCACCAAATATGTTATGGAGCTCTTTAAGATAGGCAATGGCCGCACGGGTAGATTTGGTGACATCCATCCTTTCATCCACCCATTCGTCCCTTTTAAGACCGAACTTGTAGCCTGTTGAAGGAATGAATTGCCACAGCCCCAAGGCTCGAGCACGGGACAGGGCCTTGACCTTGAAACCACTTTCAATGAGCGGAAGCCAGGAGAGCTCCTTTGGAAGCCCGGCTTCTTCCAAGGCCTTGACAATCTCGGACCGATACCTTCCTGAGCGTTTATAGGAACCCAGAAAAAACTTGCGCTCCCGGCCCTTAAAAAGCTCGATTTCCTTTTTCACGTACCGATTCATCACCCTCGGGATGGCATCATGGTTACCCGTGGCCACGGTATACCGAGAGGTATATATCTCCAGCATCCGTTTGCAGACCATGAAGCGGATGTCTTCCTTTTGTTGGATCAACTTGGGGTCATCGTTATTATCCGCGCTTAAGATCAGGTTATAGGCCTGATCCAGGGAGTCTACGGCATTTTCAAAGTCGCCCTGTCCCCAGAAATCCTGCGAGGCCTTGCAGAACTCCAGCGCCTCATCCAGGATCTGCTGGGCATTCTTAGGTTTTTTCCCTTCAGATTGATTATCCCGGGCTTGCTGGGCTCCTTTGGACATCTGAATTCCAGCCTGACCAGGTGACAGGGTTTGCTCCAGACCTGGCTGGTTCTCGGCATACCCTCCAACAGGGACCGGCGTTTCTCTCAAAGAATCTGCAGAAGGGGCAGTCGGGGTCGGCTCTGGCGGGTGGGATGAGATTGGTTGCATGGTCTGCAAGCATCCGGCAGCTGCATAAGCAACAAGGACAAAAAGGGCAACTTTCAGGTAGGACTTCACGCCATTTTCCCCTGATTCGTGATAGTTGTATCTTTATGGAAAAACCCTTGCCAAAAGGCAAGGGTTCAACTTGCTGATTTCACACATAACAGGGCCCTTATCCCCTGTCAAGACCCTCTAACGCTTTCCAGGATTGCCAAAATCCTCCTACTGCTAAGAGGCTGCCGCAAGCGGCTTTGCGGGACCAGCGGAAGTCTTGAGTCTTTTGACACGCCTTATGTACAATTCCATCTTATCCAGAAGAGGGGTCAGCGTCCGCTCGTCATTGGCTGAGATGGCCACAGCGTCCAGGTTGCGGGTCAGCTTCTTCACGGTGACGGGATCTACTCGATCCTGCTTGTTCAGAACCCTCAGTGTAGGAATCCGGTGCAAGTTCAAGCTTTCAAGAATCCGTTCTACGGATTGAATCTGGTCGGCAAATCTTGGATTGCTGATATCGATGACATTCAGGAGCAAATCAGCGTCCTCGAGTTCTTCCAGAGTGGCACGGAAGGCTGTTACCAGCTCTTCCGGGAGTTGCCGGATAAAGCCGACCGTATCAGTAATAATGACTTCCACGTCTTTTGGAAACTTTTTTCGTTTGCTGGTCGGGTCGAGGGTGGCAAAAAGACGACTCTCAACCAGCACTGAACTCTTGGTCAGCGTATTCAGGAGTGTTGACTTCCCTGCATTTGTGTATCCAATGATCGATACGACCGGCAGCCCTTTTTTATTCCGCCTGGCCCTGCGCTGTCCTCGCTGTTTCTGTATTTCCTGCAGCAACCTTTCAAGTTGACCTATGCGATTCCTGACGCGCCGTCGGTCAATCTCAAGTTTCGTTTCGCCAGGCCCCCTGCCGCCAATGCCGCCGGTGAGTCGAGACATGGCTGTGCCCTTGCCCACAAGCCGGGGAAGAAGGTATTTCAGCTGGGCCAGCTCGACCTGAATCTTTCCCTCTCGGCTGCGGGCCCGCTGGGCAAAGATGTCCAGGATCAGCTGGGTTCGATCTATAACCCTCATGTCAGTTAAATCGGTAATGGAGCGGACCTGGGAGGGGTTTAGCTCTTGGTCAAATATCAGCAGGTCTGCCCCCCTCTGCAAGGCCAGAATAACCAGCTCGCTCAGCTTGCCTTCTCCCATCAGGAAGCGAGGATCTACTTTTTTCTTGTATTGAATCACCGTGTCTACAACAGTGATATTGCAGGATTCGGCAAGCTCACGGAGTTCAAGCATGAAATCCGTGGCCGCGCGCCTGGAAGCCATGGTCACACTCACCAGCAGGGCCCGCTCCCATTTCCTTTTCACCTTCTGAGACGGGGCCTTGCGGGCAAATTCCGATTCCAAAGACCGGATCAGGGCCTGGCAATCAATGTCAGGGTCCCACGGAAGCAAGGATTCAAGTATCTGCCAATTTTCTCCATTTATTCCTTCTGGAAGGAGGTGGGCGGCATGAATGTAATCCGGCCGCCCATCTTTATCCATGGTAATAGCAGCCATCAAGTCCAGCCTGAGCAGCGCCAGGTCCATGAGGTCGTCCTGGGTGAGGGGCTCATGCTGGAGGTGAGTGTGCACACAGCGGAGGCCCTTCAGGCGCCCTCCACCAGAGCGATATTTCTCAAGGTTCGGGATCTCGATCGCCTGGTGGTTGCCAACCATTACATGGGTTATCCAGCCTTGGCGGTCAATCAGGAGACCGATCTGACGGCGGATTTCAAAAGAGAGCCGGGTAATTGTCTTGGAAAGCTCTGGCGAGACAACAAAGGCCGGTGCGGTTCTGCGGCGGGTGAGGTTATTCAACCGGCGGACCTGGTTTGCCTTCAGTCCGCCTGTATGCCCATAAATTTTGATTAGGTCGACCCCCGGTTCAGGCTTTCGGAAGTTCTGGCCACATCGTGATCTATAATAATTTAAAATATAGCACTATCTTAGCTTACTTGCAACCCTAAGCGCCAAAAGCTTGTTGTCTGAACAGATGTATAGGGAGTCCAAGAAAGGCCGTCAACGAGGGTATTTCTTAAGGTAGCTCC
>JAUWXJ010000193.1 GCA_030616425.1 Desulfobacterales bacterium
AGAATGTTTTTTCCCTTTGCTGCTGAGAGAGGCCAGCAAAGGGAAACAGCTCAGCCCTTCGGGCAAACATGACTGATTGTGTGAGGTACGTGTGATTTCATGATTGAAACTGTTAACCAGATAGAAACGATTGCTCCGCCGGAGGCGGATGCGTGTTTTTGTTTTTCGCCCTCTCAGCGAAAAACAAAAGACTATAATCTCAGCGATCTCTGTGGGCTCGAGCGACTGAAAGGAGCGGGCGAGAGAACCAACAATTTGAACAACTCGAACGAGGAATCACACCCATGGGCAAATTCTTTGAAGCATTAAAAAAATCACAAACTCTCATTAGTCGGCCTTCACCCGAGCCGCCTTCGACGAAACTAGACAACATATCAGCAGAAACGGTCGATGCATTGAAGCTGAATGCCACAACCGCGCAGGGGCCAGTAGAAGAATCACCTTTGCCCCGAGACGGCATGGACCCTCGCCTAACTTCTTTCCTGGAGCCCGGGTCGCCGGCCGCTGAATGCTTCAAGATGCTTCGCGCCAAGATCCTTACCAGGGACTTGAAATCACGGCCGCGCACCATCATGGTCACAAGTCCTATGCCCCTGGACGGCAAATCAATGGTGTCGATCAACCTGGCCATCAGCATTGCACAAGGGATCAACGAATACGTTATGCTTGTAGACTGCGACCTGCGCAAGCCATCAATAGGCGGGCTCTTGGGTCTAAACGTTCACGGGGGCATCCGTGATTATCTCGAAGACGGAACGTCCGTGGCCCCTTATCTCGTGAAAGCGCCCGTGGCAAAGCTCACAGTACTACCGGCCGGCAAGGTGGCGCCAAACCCGTCAGAACTCCTCAGCTCAGAAAAGATGCGACTATTTGTTGAGGAGCTCAAAGACCGTTATGAGGACCGTTACATCATTTTTGATGCAACGCCTGCTAACTATGCAGCAGAGACCACCTTTTTGGCATCTATGGTGGACGGGGTGCTCCTGGTGGTTCGTTCTGGCAAGACCGCTAGGGACTCAGTCCTAAAATCGATTGAAAACATTGGCCGCGAAAAAATTATTGGTGTGGTCTTTAACGCCAGCAATGAAAGCCCAAGGGCTTATGACTACTATTACCGATACTACCGAAAAGGACAGAAGTAATTGGGAGAGTACTTTTGACTCTCACAGAGCGCACAGAGGCTCAGAGTTTTGAGGTGAATCCTTGAGAGGAGGATTCACCTCAACAGGCTATCCCGCTATAGCGGGAGATGTTCAATATAGCAAAAGTTTATGTCACAGCTCAATGTTGTCACGAACCAGATAACAAATGTCCGCCTCGGCGGACTGAGAGTTTTGTGTGATTTTTCCTACTCAAAAAATCACACAAAGTATTCATCTCTGCGATCTCTGTGAGCTCGAGCGACCAGAGGGAGCGGGCGTGAGGATGCTAAATTGATATGATTTTACGTATATTCAACAAAGATCTGCCTTTGCGAAACCTTCTCTTTGTAATCGGCGAAGGGGCGCTGATCTATGCTGCGGTCCTGATGGCCGCCTTTCTCCGCTTCGGCAGCGTTCACGAATCTTTCTTAGCCGGCGAGGTCCTTGGCAAGGCGCTAATAATCTTGGTGGTGTGCCAGGCTTCCCTTTATTACAACGAACTGTATGATCTGAAGGTCACTGACACTTACCTGGAACTGGGTCTCCGGCTGACCAAGGCCATGGGTATTGCCTCCATTGTCCTCGCCATCATTTACTACTGTATTCCCCCCCTTCTTATGGGGCGTGGCATTTTCTTTATCAGTCTCATGTTTCTCATCCTTCTCGTTGTCTCGTGGCGTTATGCTTACAACTGGATCTTGAAGAAAAAGATGTTCACAGAAAGGGTGATGATCCTGGGCCGTGGTAACCTTTCCCATGAAATCATGAATGAAATCAACGGGACCCGGGATTCCGGCTATCAGGTGACAGGGGTTATCTCCATGAATTCGACTCCTCCTTCGGCTCTTTTTCAGTACATCCCCCAATTTAGCATGAACAGGCCCCTGTTTGAGTTGGCCGAGTCCCTTAATACCAAGAAAATTATTGTGGCCATGGACGAAAGACGGGGCAATCTACCTACTGAGGAATTGCTGAACTGTAAGCTGAAAGGTATTCAGATCTTGGAAGGTGAAACCCTGTACGAAGAATTGACCGGCAAAATCTCTGTAGAAAAGATCAACCCGAGCTGGCTCATATTCTCGGATGGATTCCGGAAGTTTCAGACAGCTCGCTTTATGAAGCGCATCGTTGGCCTTACTATTTCAAGCTTGGGTCTGTTCCTGACATTGCCCCTGATCGGCCTCATAGCCGTGGCTATAAAGCTGGAGTCCAAGGGGCCGGTTATTTTCAAGCAAGACCGATGTGGAGAGGACGGCCACACCTTTAAGCTGTGCAAGTTCCGCTCCATGATCGACAATGCTGAAGCAGCCTCTGGCCCCAGCTGGGCCACAGAGGATGACGGTCGTGTCACCCGGGTAGGAAAGGTCCTTCGGAAGTATCGTCTGGATGAAATTCCCCAGATGTGGAACGTCCTTAAAGGAGACATGAGCTTTGTGGGCCCTCGTCCGGAGCGCCCCGAATTTGTGAAAAAACTGGCAGACATAATTCCGTACTATTCGGAGCGTCACACCGTCAAACCAGGGATTACAGGCTGGGCTCAAGTTTCATACGGCTATGGCGCCTCAATCCAAGACGCCCTGGAAAAATTGAAGTATGACCTGTTCTATATCAAAAATATGTCTTTGCTCATGGACCTGATGATCATATTCAAAACAGCCAAGATTGTGCTGCTCAAGAGCGGAGCCAGGTAGTGAAAGTTCAAATTGTTCAAAGCAAGATCTTTTTTGTCTCTCACAGAGGCGCAGAGGACACAGAGAGAGAATATTTTTTCCCTTTGCTGCTGAGAGGCCAGCAAAGGGAAACAGCTCAGCCCTTCGGGCAAATTGGATGAATGATGGCAGTCATGTTGGATTACACAGTTAGATTTATTAACATACTAGATCAAATTGCTCCGCCGGAGGCGGACTGAGAGTTTTGTGCGATTTTTCCTACTCAAAAAATCACACAAAGTATTCATCTCTGTGCTCTCTGAGAGCTCGAGCGAGCAAAGAGAGCGGGCGAGAGACTTCATCAAAGGAAATCATATAGAGGATTCAATGAACCTAACAAACACAACAAACACAATGAACACAACAAACCCAACTAAACCAGCAAGTCTCTGTGGCGTCTTGAACAACTCGAACTCCTTGCGGTGGTATGTCATCCAGTGCAAACCAAGGGAAGAATTACGTGCGCAGCATTTCATTGAGCAAAAAGGTGTATGCACTTATCTACCGCGTATGGAGGTGGCCGGCATCCGAGCTTCTCGGACTATTATGATGCAAAAGCCCCTTTTCCCCGGATACCTGTTCTGCCGGTTTGACACGGACACGAGCCTTACGCACGTACGCTGGACCCAGGGGGTAGCAAAAATTCTCCCCGAGAGCGCCAGCCCGGTTCCGGTGGAAGATGAGGTCGTGTCTGCCATTCGGGTCCTTGAGCAAAAAGACGGGGTCATCCGAAAAAAGCCTTTCAAAAAGCATGATCGCATCCGTATTGCCCGCGGCCCCATGAGGGATATTTTGGGGATCTTTCAATACTGGACATCTGACCAGGGCCGTGTTCGGCTGTTGCTCAATTTTATTAACTACCAGGCCTCCGTGGAACTGCACCACAGTTTCATTGAAAAAGTCGCGTAGCGACTCAATCGAATTGTTCGAGGTGATATCGAATTTTTATCTCTCACAGAGTTCACAGAGGCTCAGAGATTATCTCTCACAGAGGCGCAGAGGGCGCAGAGAGAGAATGTTTTTTCCCTTTGCTGCTGAGAGAGGCCAGCAAAGGGAAACAGCTCAGCCCTTCGGGCAAACATGACTGATTGTGTGAGGTACGTGTGATTTCAT
>JAUWXJ010000207.1 GCA_030616425.1 Desulfobacterales bacterium
GCTCTCACGCCGTTACCGGCTCCCGGTCTATATCAACGAACAAACTCTCTCCGCCGCCAAACCTCAGCTCGGGGCTGTTCACGAAACCGTAAAGTTCCACGCTGGTAGGGCCTTCTGCATAGGGGGGCTTTGCCTTCACCCTTTCTCGGTCTCCCATGATGCCTCAGATTGCGTAGGGTTCACGATTGAGAATGGTGCTACAAAGATGGGAATTGCAACGGATCTGGGGGTAGCAACGCAGTTGGTCTGCCACCACCTGAAAGGGTGTAGACTTATAATCCTTGAAGCCAATCACGATCCAAGGATGCTCGAAGACGGGCCATACCCGTGGCATGTCAAACATCGGATTCGAAGCCGACTGGGACATCTTTCAAACGAGGCATCTCGCAATCTTTTGCAAGCGGTTTCCCACAGCGAGCTCAGCCATGTCGTCCTGGCCCACATCAGCGAGACCAACAACTACCCTGAGAAGGCCCTGTCAGTGGTAGGAGAAGCCGTGTCCGAGAATCGCACACGACTGAGCGTTGCCCATCAGCATATGGCAGGCGAGATTATTGAACTGGAAGAGGACTATATCTTCACGAGGTCATAAGCCCTGGTTCCCAGTCCGATCGCTTCCGCATACTCTAACTGGATCCCCCAGTCAATCTTAGGATAGATTGCCCGGAACTTGTCCTCCCCGGGTTTGAAGTTCTTGGTAAGGCAAGAGTTCTTCAGCCCCTCTGTATTATTGACCAGGTCTGCCGAAGCCTGGTCGATAGCCACCGGATCGGTTGAGGCGACTATACCGATATCGGGCACAATGGGGGCATCGTTATGGGCATAGCAGTCGCAGGCAGGCGACACCTGGGTGATGAAATTTAGAAAGGTGGCCGAGTCTTTTTTCCCCTTCAACACACCGGCCGTATATTCGACCATGTTTTCCAAAAAGACCGGAATATCCTGGGCCCATTGAATCTGGATCGCTTGATTTGGACAGATGATGATGCACTCCCCGCACCCCACACATTTCTTGGGGTCGATCTCGGCTTTTTCAGCAATTAGAGAAATCGCCTCCTGGGCACAATACTCCACACATTCTCCGCACCCCTCGCATTTCTTCTGGCTCACCTTGGGGGAAACCGTGGAATGCTGAGCCAGTTTTCCCTTTCGAGAAGCACACCCCATCCCAAGGTTCTTTATGGTCCCCCCAAACCCTGAGAGCTCGTGGCCCTTAAAATGGGCCACACTCACGATACCGTCGGCGCGGACGATCTCAGAGCCGATGTAGACCCTCTTAAACCGCTTCAAGTTCACCTTAACAGCTGTTGCATTGCCACCCCGAAGACCATCAGCGATTATCAGGGGTGCACCCACCACAGCATAGGTAAACCCGTTGAGGATGGCGGTCCTCAGATGGGCAACAGAATCGCTCCTACTCCCCACATAAAGCGTGTTGGCGTCGGTCAGAAAGGGAAAACTTCCCACTTCTTTTATCATATCCACTACCTTGCGAAGAAAAACAGGTCGTACGTAAGCAGTGTTTCCTCTCTCCCCAAAATGGAGCTTCACGGCCACGAAGCCCCTTTCCTTGACCCTGGCTGCCAAATCCACGGCCTCGCACAGGCGCTTGACCTTGTCCACAAGACTGCCACTCGGCTTTGTCCTAAGGTCTGCAAAGTAGACAGCACTCTTCATGAGCTTTCTCCCTGACCAAAGCGATCAAGCAATAGTTCAACCCATACGGGGCAAGGAATATCGCTGAACGTAGGCATACAGCCATTTGCACAGATGATAACGGCACACCTATTAAAGGCATTGGATGCCGAAGAGAAGCGATGTTCCTTACCCCGCGGAACTACTACGCAATCAACTGTTGTCTTCCAATCGCTGCTCAATAAGCTCTGCTGCTTTTTTCCCGGAAAGGAGCATCCCTCCGAAAATGGGACCCATCCGGTAAGAGCCAAACGTGGCATTGGCAGCCATGCCTGCCACATACACTCCCGGAAAGGCCTCACGGGTATTCTCAAGCGTTGAATGTTCCGCCACCTCGGCCCACATAGACTTTTCGCCCATAACCTTGCCTGTTTCGGTCAAGAGCCTTGACCCGGATTTTCTGACTATGATATGCATCAATTCAATGGCATGCCCTGTGGCATCAATAGTGTAGCGGGCCCGGACAGTTAGAGGATCCACATGGAGTTGAGCCATCTCAACGGCTGCCCAGTTAATTACCAGGCCAACCACCCTGACCGATTCCGGACCATCCGTGTGCCGGATCATGACGTCCTCCACACACATGAGGTTGAAGACCTTTGCCCCTGCCTGGCAGGCCTTGGAGGCCAAAGTCGTGGTCGCCTCCACAGCATCCGCTGTATAGTATCCTGTCTGAAAGGGGTGCGTGGAAATACCCAGCTCATCAAGAAGCTCTTTCGCTTCATCCTGAACCACGATCTCGTTGAACATCATGCCGCCACCCCACATCCCGCCCCCGACGCTCAGCTTGCGCTCAAAAAGGGCCACCTTCCTGCCGTTCTTGGCCAGGTAATAGGCTGCTATTAGCCCAGCCGGCCCCCCGCCCACAATGGCAACATCAAGGTCTAGATGGTCGGTCCATTTCTTGGTGAACCGCTCTATGATGGCCCTGGTTACAACCTGCTCATCTAACTTCATCGTCTGACCTCTTTTCACCCCCACCCAAACCCTCGCCCTTCAAGGGGGAGGGCGGGTTGGGGGTGTTAACTTGATAGTCTAAGAATTTCCTTTTTTAAGCGGCGTAGCCGCGTTGTATAAAATCGCGCAGCGATTTTATTGTTTGACAAAAAAAGCCAACTTCAATTCAAGAAATTGGCAACACCGTCAGGAAGAAAATGTTGTAAATGCATACTCTTCGTTAGCAACTGAGGCCCTAAAAGTCAAGAATTTTGTCCTTGACAAAAAGGAGCGTTTGTACTAATAGGAACACTCTGTTTTTTGTAGGCATTTTCAGTGCTTAGATATTTCTTTTTTGAGGGTCTCGGCACGGACTCTAGCCCCGGCAGGCCCGTTTTGCTGATCCTGACCTAAGGAAATCTAAAGAAAATACAATAGAATCACAGGAAAGGAGGAGAGGCCAAAGATACCCAAAGCACGTAGTTTCCCGTAAGGTTAGAACCCCTAAGCTCAATGAAGTTAAAGTGTGTCTAATAGAGAAAGGAGAGTTAATATGGCTGAAATAGGACATGGCGGCAAAGAAATTGTCGAGAGGATTTTGGAGCCTGCAGAGGCTGCCGAAAAAATTAAGGGGCTCACAGCGATCCCCATTCGAAGCCAGATCGCAAATGAAGTCATAGACATTACGTACGGCTTTTTCACCCCATTAGAAGGATTCATGGGCAAGGCCGACTTAGAGTCCGTTTGCAAAAACATGCGGCTGACCGGCGGGGCGGTATGGAGTATACCGATCATTTTTGACCTCTCTGAAGCTGAAATTTCCGAGTATGGAGTCAAGGCGGGAGATACAGTCCTTCTCACTTACCAAGACAACCCGATGGCCACGCTTGAAGTAGAAGAGATATTCGAATACGACAAAAAAGAGATGTGTCAGGCGGTACTCGGCACCACTGAAGAAAAGCATCCGGGTTGCGCCAGGACTTAT
>JAUWXJ010000172.1 GCA_030616425.1 Desulfobacterales bacterium
GTTTCTCCTTGCAATCCATATGGATTTGAGGTCTTTTGTTAACCCCCTCGCCTCGTATTCTGATGGAGCACCCTGCCCTTTCAGTCTTTTTGCCCTTATACCGTCGGTCAAGGCCCTGTCCTCAGGGTGGACCAGCCTCCAGGATTCCATGCCTATCAATTCGTCTCTTTCGTAGTTGTAAATCTCGGCAAACCTATTGTTGGCAAATACGATCTTTCCATCCTGGTCGATGTAGATGCCGGTCAGCGAGTCTTCAACCAAGGTACTGTATTTCTCCTCCGATTCCCGCAGGCCCTCCTCAGCCTGCTTGCGCTCGGTGATGTCTATTATGTTTCCCATTATAGCCGGTTTCCCTTCATACTCGATGAGGGTTGCCATCATTTCGCACCAGATGGTCTTTCCGTCCTTTCTGAGTCTCCGGACCTCATACTGCTGGGGAACAGCGTTCCCCTTCAGTCTTTTTGACGCTGTTTCTCTTAAGGCCTCCCTTTCATCAGGATGGATTAATGTCAAGGGATCATTTCCCAGCAATTTTTCAGGTTTATAACCATGTATTTCTGCAAATCTATTGTTCACAAACACATACTTTTGGTCCTGGTGGATGAATATGCCGGTGAGGGAGCTATCAATAAGTCTTTTGTACTCCTCCTCCGATTGCCGCAGCGCGTCATCCGCCTGCTTGCGCTCTTCAATCCATTCTTCCTCAATCTGAAAAATATCCCAGAACAAACGGGCAGCAACATGGTCAATCAATCGGACATGGTTCGGTTTGGTTCGAAAGATTTCATCGGTTACCTCAGTGCGACCTGTAAGTTCGATGACTATGTTGAGATCTTTGAGCTTGTATAGATCACGATAATCTCTTGTTGTATAAATCCTCCTTTCTTGAGCGTAGCGGTAACCCACAGCCTTTGGATTGGTACAGGCAACCCCAATGAGCTTCATCCGAAGCTGGCTGAGTTTTTCGGCGAATATCATATCCATAATCGCCTTGCACCCAAGGCCACCACCCACAATAGCTACGTTAAGAACCTTACCGTATTTTGCCATTTGCTCCCTGTTTCAATTGCGTTTAATCTTTTTCGAGATGATATTCTGGTTTCCTAACAGAAGAGACCGTCTTCTGTTAGGAACTGGGGTGGAACATTTTGAGGCTCATTTCCCATCCCTGAATTTGAGGGTGATAGGTATTTAATAAAATTGCGATTGTGTGGAATCTCTTTAATATTTATACACTTAATAGTCAGCTGTCAGGTTGTCAAGGAATTCGTTTTTGCTGTTCACAAAAAGATTTAACCCGCCAGCATTCCTTTCTTCTAGATTAAACCACAAAATGCGCTCGCTTTTGCAGTTCAACAGTCCGTGTAGGCTAAACCCCACTCTTTTCATAGGAGTCAAACTCATGGGCATATTCAGGATAAAGCTTTTTTACACATTCAGGGCATATACCATGGCTGAAATCAGCTTCAGAGTGATCAGAAATGTAAGTTTCAAGTTGATTCCAATAGCCTTTGTCATCCCGTATCTTCTTGCAAGAAGCACACATGGGCAGCAGACCGCTCAATTGTTTCACCTTCGCAAGTGCCTCTCGAAGTTCGAAGATTAATCGTTCTCGCTCCTCCTGCGTGCGCTTGCGCTCGATGGCATAACGGATAGAACGCTCCAGCAGAGATGGTCCGATCTCGCCCTTGTCCAGATAATCCGAAGCCCCTGCCTTCATCGCCGCCATGTCCACTTCGCGAGCGCCCTTGCCGGTGAGCAGAATTATCGGCACTTTGCAGCCATTCTTAATGGCTTCATTCATGAGCTCCAGCCCGTTGCGCTCACCAAGAAGGTAGTCAACAAGACAAACATCGTATTCATTACGCACCATTCTTTCTATGGCGGCATCATAAGTCTCTACCCATTCCAGTCGGAATTTTCCTGTCTCTATTTCAAGAAACAAATCGCGCAGTATGACATAGTCATCATGATCGTCATCAACAACAAGTACTCTGATCGGGGAAGTGTCCATGTTAGCCTCCAGTGCGTTGAGGTGGCGGTTCGACAATCTCAAACCAGTATTTGGTCACGGTCTTCAAAATAGAGACCAAAGATTCAAACGTTACCGGCTTGATGACAAACCCGCTCACGCCCAGGTCATAGCTGGAAAGGATGTCCTCTTCTGCCTTCGACGTTGTTAATACGACGATCGGGATCCGCCTCAGATTAGGGTCAGCCTTGATCTCCCCAAGCGCCTCACGCCCATCTTTCTTGGGCATGTTAAGGTCAAGCAAAATCAGGCCCGGGAGAGGTCTATTGCTCAGCTCTGTGTATTTGCCGCGACGGTGAAGATAGTCCATCAGTTCCTCTCCATCCTCAACAAAGTGCAGTTCGTTGGCCAATCGGCCCTCCTCCATTGCATCTTCCACCAACATCCGGTCCTCTGGATCATCCTCAGCATATAGGATGATGACGGGTCTCCTGCTCTCACTCATTACTTACTTCTCCTCTTTTTGGGTGTCTCGCGGGCAACATCACGATAAACGTCGTCCCCTGTCCAGGGGAGCTCTTTGCCGTGATGCTTCCACCATGGCGCTCGACAATCTTCTGGCAGATCGCCAGTCCTATTCCCGTTCCATCATACTGGCCGCGACCGTGCAGACGCTGGAAAACGCCGAAAATGCGGTCGAGATACTTTTCTTCAAACCCGATGCCATTGTCTTCCACAATGAGTTGACAAACTTCATTCAGCAGTTGGCCATAAACCTTTACGACAGGCTTGTTCTCCGGGTGATGGAACTTCAGCCCATTGTTGATCAGGTTCTGAAGCAATTGACGCATCTGCGTCGGATCGGCATCAATGGTCGGCATATCGTACACTTCTATACCCCCGCCTGTCTTTTCGATGTGCAATTCCAAATCCGACACCACCTCTTGCACCACATCCGCCAGATTGACCGGAACAAAAGGCTGGGCCCCAGTTGTAATCCGGGAAAGCGTCAGCAGGTTGTTGATAAGGGCCTGCAAGCGTCTTGCTGCATTCTGCATCCGGTCCAGGTAGTCGCGCCCACGTTCGTCCAGGGCCTTGGCGTATCTGGCCTTCAGCCGGTCGCCGAACGCCTGGATCTTGCGCAACGGCTCTTGCAAGTCGTGTGAGGCGACAGAGGCGAACTGCTGTAGTTCAGCATTAGAGCGCTCCAGCTCCGCCATGGTTTCCTTCAGCCTCTCCTCCGCCCGCTTCCGGTCGGTAATGTCTCTTAGGATGTGGACACTGCCCACCGGAATCCCATCGCGATCCAAGTAGATGCCTGTGCTTATGCTGACGTCAAGAATCTTTCCGTCTTTGGTATATCGACGGCTTTCAACATCAGAGAAGCTTTCTCCCGCCTTCACCTTTTCTATCATCATTTGGGTCTCGGGCCGGTTCTCATCAGGAACATAATCTAATTTCTTGCCTAAAAGCTCCTTCGGGGTCCACCCGAAAACCTTGGTGAATGCCGGGTTTATATAGGTACCTTTGCCCTCCATATCGTAGACAACAACAGGGTCTGGAGACGCTTCCAGGACTGTACGGTGTCTCTGCTCGCTTTCCCGCAGCGCCCCCTCCGCCCGCTTCCGGTCGGTAAAGTCTCTTAGGATGTGGACACTTCCCAAAGGAATCCCATCGCGATCCAGATAAGTGGCTACGCTTATACTGACATCAATAATATTTCCATCTTTGGTGTATCGACGGCTTTCAACACCAGAGAAACTTTCTCCCGCCATCACCTTATCAATCATCATTTGGGTCTCAGGCCAGTTCTCATCAGGGACATAATCTATTTTTTTGCCTAAAAGCTCCTCTTGGGTCCACCCGAAAACCTGGGTGAATGCCGGGTCTACATAGATACCCTTGCCCTCCATATCGTAGACAACAACAGGGTCCGGACACGCTTCCAGAACCGCACGATATCTCTCTTGGCTGTCCCGCAGCTCTTGCTCTGAGCGTTTGCGCTCGGCAATCCTGTCTTCTTCAATTTGAAACACATCCCAGAAAAGGTGGGCAGCAACGTGATCCATCAATCGGACATGGCTTGGCTTGGTTGCTGAGATCTCACTGGCTACCTCTTCACGACCCGTAAGCTCTATGATCATATTGAGATCTTTGAGGCTGTACAGATCGCGGTAATCCTTTGTTGTATAAACCCCCTTTTCCTTGGCAAAGAGATAACCCACAGCCTCGGGATTGATAGAGGCCACTCCGATGAGCTTCATCCGAAGCTGGCTGAGCTTTTCCGCAAATATCATATCCATAATTGCCTTGCACCCTAGGCCGCCACCCACAATAGCCACGTTAAGTTCTTTAACCTGCACCATTATTTGCTCCTTTTTGTCGTTTTTGGATTCGCTCGCTAACCCCGCTGCCGCAGTTAAACCAGAGGTAGGAGAGTCGATTCCTTCACCATGAACCTTGTAACTATCTGTTCAATTACATAAAACAGAAGAAATTGTCAACGCTGCCACGTCGAGATTCAGGGTAACGTCGAGAATAAACGACCACCCGCACAGAGGTGGTTTTGTTTTACGGAACGTCAGTTTCCATCGATTAAGTTTGCTCCCCGTGCAAAGCACGGGGTTTTATTGCAAACAAATCAGCTCAAATTTTGGATAGGCATAAATTGAGAGGGCCTCCTATGACCTCATGGTAAAGTGGAAGGGGCAGATACTAAATTGTGGGCGGTCTCTGAACCAGCATCTCGGATAGGGTCAGATTCACTCTGGGCAAGGTCTTGATCCTCGGTCCCACAAAGGCCATCTCCAAGGAGGCCAGATCCCGGTAAAAACCTGTTCTGTCCAGAACAGGTACTTTTTCCAAATGCGAGCAAAGTTCCTGGCTCCTGAAACAGCCTGGAAAGAGAAGTTTT
>JAUWXJ010000074.1 GCA_030616425.1 Desulfobacterales bacterium
AGCAAGACAACCGATGTCGCGCCTACCTCTTGTACAGCGCAACAGGGCCTTTAATGAGGTGGATCTGGGCTTCAACGAGGAACAGGCCAGATGTGAAGCCGGCCGTTGTCTTAGAATATGTGGAATCCAAAAAGCAAAAGAGAGCGAGACATAGACTATGACGAAAAACGAACTCGGCATGGAAGTCGAATATCCCCCTTGTAGGTCAGCGTGTCCGATTCTGACCGACGTGCGGGAATATGTTCAGCTGATTGCTGAAAGAAGGTATGAAGAGGCATTTGTTTCCATAAGGAAGCTGAATCCTCTGCCCGGCGTGTGTGGTCGTATCTGCACGCACCCGTGCGAGGTGGTCTGCAAGCGGGGACAGGTGGATGAACCGATTGCCATTGCCGCCTTGAAACGTTTTGCCTCTGATGGCCTTTGGACGGAACAGTACAAAGAGACCCTGCGCGGTAAATCGACCGGGCACAAGGTTGCAGTAATTGGCTCAGGGCCCGCAGGCCTTGCAGCTGCCCATGATTTGGCGTTGCTTGGCCACGATGTCACGATCTTTGAGGCATTGCCGGTCTTGGGTGGCATGTTGAGAGTGGGCGTACCCGGATATCGGCTTCCCAAAGATGTGCTGGATGAAGAGATTAGGGCAATTGTTGATCTAGGCGTTGAGATAAAAACAGGGGTTCGAATCGGTAAAGAGATGAAGCTTGCTGATCTCTTTGAGCAGGGATACAAAGCAATGTTTGTGGCTATCGGAGCCCATAAGGACCGCCAGCTTGGCATTGCAGGCGAGGACGAACTACAAGGGGTAATCTCAGCTGTTTCCTTCTTGAGACAAGCCAACCAGGGAGAAACCCCTGAGGTAGGAAAGAAGGTGGCAGTCATTGGTGGGGGCAACACGGCGATTGACTCAGCGAGATCGGCTGTTCGCCTTGGCGCTGAGGCCGTTCATATTGTGTATCGCAGATCAAGAGACGAGATGCCTGCGGCTGATGAAGAAATTGAAGAGGCAATTCATGAGGGTATTGAGCTTGCCTATTTGACCTCACCCGTTGAAATCCTTGGACAAGACGGGAAGGTTTCGGCATTGAAGTGCATCAAGAACGAGTTAAGCGAGCCCGACGCCAGTGGCAGAAGAAGTCCGAAGCCTGTGCCGGGTTCTGAATTTACCATTGATGTGGATATGGTGATTGCTGCAATCGGCCAGGCCCCTGACTCATCTTTTCTATCTGATGAGCTTGAGCTTTCTGAAAGGGGAAAGCTGATTGATGTGGAAGATCCCAACATATTGGCTACCGCCCGCACGGGTGTTTTTGCCGGGGGTGATGCTGTCACCGGGCCTGCTACGGCAGTCAAAGCCATTGCTGGAGGTAAGCAAGCCGCTATTTCTATTGATTTCTATTTGAGGGGGGAAGCACAGACAGAGGCTGAGCCACGAAAAGAAGTTGAGACAGAAAAACTCCCACCGAACATTCTCGAAAAGACGACGATATTGCCAAGATGCGGAGTTCAGACGTTGTCCCAGGATAGCAGGCTCGCCGGGTTCGATGAGGTCGTATCGGTGTTGACTGAAGACCAAGCCATCCGGGAAGCACGGCGCTGCCTACACTGCTTTATGGGTGCAGATTTAGACCAGGAGCAATGCATAGCGTGCAAGGCTTGTGTGAAGGTTTGCCCGTTGGAGATTCCCACTATTAGTGCAGACGGGAAAGTGGATATTGACATCTTTCAATGTCAAGCATGCGGCACCTGCGTTGCTGAATGTCCGGTGCAGGCGGTTAATGTGAGACTTTGCCCTCATGGACACATTGTCTCTGAACTTGAGTCAACTCTCGGCCAGTCACAAAGCGCCGATTCCTTAGTAGTAGGCGTATTTTCTCAATATGGCAATTTCAAAGCAGACCATCTGGATGCCCTTGGCCGGGACTTTCCGCAGATCGTCCCTGTAATGACATTCGGTTTGGAAAGGGTCAGTGTTTCGGATCTGCTACGTATATTTCAGCTTGGAGCTGACGCCGTCTTAATGGCAGAGGCCCCTGCTGAAGATCGTCCGTTTTCTGAAACCCAGCCCTTGGTGGAAAGACGGAACGAAATCGCCAGGGATATACTGGACCTGCTGGGGTTGGGTGGGGATCGCTTGATCTCGTACACAATGCCACAGGAAGGGCTCTTTGAAGCGACCTGGCTATCTGAAACAATTGACGGAATTAAGGCATTGGGACAAAATCCTCTTAGAAAAGAGGCAATAGCAGCGTGAGTATTCAGGATCTGATCGAAAAAACCAAGGTCTCTTTTTGTCAGGACTGCGGGGTATGTACAGGGAGTTGCCCTGTTTCACGGGTGCTGCCCGGGTTTTCACCTCAACAGATGGTGGCAAAATATGTTCTGAGTTCTGACCTGGGCATGGAGGATGAGGTCTTGGGTGAACAGGACGTGTGGTCTTGCCTTACGTGTGCCCTCTGCCTCCAAAGGTGTCCTTCCAAGGTGGAATATCTGGAGTTTGTAAGAGGTGTGCGCGAAGAAGCTTTCAGGGCAGGCAACAAGATAACCCATGCCCACGACGGGATTTTGCAAACCATTACCCAGATGCAGACATCAGGCCTGCCCCAAAACAGAACAGCATGGGCTCGAGAGGCCGGCACGATAAAGGAAGAAGGCGAGTACTATCTGTTTGTGGGATGTGTTCCCTATTTTGACGTTCTTTTCAAGGATATGGGCGTGTCTCCCCTTGGTTCCGCAAGTGACATGTTGAAGATACTAAACAAGTTCGGGATCGAACCCGTGGTCAGCGATGAGGAACGTTGTTGCGGTCACGACATGTTGTGGAGCGGCAACGTGGATCTGTTCAAGGAACTGGCGTTGCACAACGTTGAATTGATAAAACGCCTGGGCTGCAAAAAAGTCATATTTGGTTGCCCGGAAGGCTACCTCACCTTCAAGGAATATTACCCCCTTTATTGCACGGACATGGGCCTCGATGCCGTTCATTTTTATGATCTTGTTTACGACCAAATACAGGAGGGTACGTTTCAGCTGTCTCCGCTGGAGCAAAAGGTGACGTATCACGACCCGTGCAGGCTGGGAAGAATGGCCGGTATGTATGATTCGCCACGTGAAATCATTGCCAGCATTCCAGGCATTAAATTTGTGGAAATGGAACGGAACCGGGAAGAGGCCGTTTGTTGCGGCATAAGCTGCTGGGCCAATTGCTCCAGTTATTCCAAGCAAATCCAGATGGACAGGATTAAGGAGGCCGAGGCCACAGGAGCAGATACGTTGATCACCGCGTGTCCTAAGTGCAACATTCATTTCTCTTGCGCTTTGTCTTCAGCCGAGATGGGGTTGGAAGTAAAGGATCTGACTCAGTTGATGGCTTCGGCCATGGGGATCTGAAGAATAGTTACTTAAGAAGGTTGAGAGGTTTGCGCATATGAACAAAGAAGTCCTTGTCATTGGCGGTGGCATTGCGGGCATACAGGCGTGCCTGGATTTAGCTGACCAGGGCATGACAGTCTACCTGGTAGAACGCCTGCCGAGTATTGGCGGAAAAATGGCACAACTGGATAAGACCTTTCCGACCAACGATTGCTCGATCTGCATTATGGGCCCCAAACTTTTCGAGGTGGAGCGGCATCCAAATACCCAGTTGTTGACTTATACGGAAGTCGAAGAGGTCAGCGGCGAAGCGGGCAACTTTACGGTCAAGGTGAGGAAGAAGCCCCGTTATGTTGAGGAAGACAAATGCACGGCGTGTGGTTTGTGCGCCGACAAGTGCCCGGTGGCCGTACCCGACCAATTCAATATGGGCATGAGCACAAGAAAGGCGATTTACAAATACTTTCCCCAGGGGATCCCTTCTGTATACACGATTGATGATAGTGCGTGCCGCATATTCAAAGGTAAGAAGTGTAATATATGTGCCAAGATCTGCGAAGCAAAGGCAGTCAATTACGAGCAAAAGGAGACCGTATTTGAACTGAACGTGGGGGCCATAATCGTGGCCACAGGCTTTGAAGTCTTCGACCCGTCAGATATCAAACCTTATGGATACAGGACTATCCCTGATGTCATCACGGCTATGGAGTTTGAGCGTCTACTGAACGCAAGCGGCCCCACAGGCGGGCACCTGGAAAGGCCATCCAGTTTGAAGATCAAAGCCGAAATTAGACAACTGGAGAAGCAAATCAAGAAGGCCAAGACACGGCTAAAGAGCCTTGAGAAGAAAAGCGAAGAATCTGGGGATGAAACCCGCAAGGCCTTGGAAGAGATGAATGAAAGACTGCCGGTTTTACAAGCAAAGGGAGCATCCCTGGAGGAGCTAAGAGACATTGCTTTTGTCCAATGTGTGGGCTCTAGAGATTTGAGATACAACGCCCATTGTTGCAGCTATGGTTGCATGCACTCGGTCAAGGAGGCCGTGGTCGCCACGGAACATGGATCAGAACTGCAGTCTACTATCTTCCTTACAGATATGAGGGCCTATGGAAAAGGGTTTCATCAGTATTGCCTGCGGGGTGCTTCAGAGTACGGCATCCAGTTTGTCCGCGGCCGCGTGGCTGAAATAGGCGTGGGTGATGATGGTAGGCCTGCTGTATGGTGTGAAGACATGGATACACGGAAAGTGGAAGAGCGCCCGTTTGATCTCGTTGTGTTGGCAACAGCCTGCGTGCCGAGCAAAGGCATTGAAAATCTATCTAGTATGATCGGTTTTGATTTGGATGAAAACGGATTCGTCAAAACGGATCCTAATAAGCCAGCCAATACCTCGGTCAAAGGTATCTTTGTATGTGGCTGCGCTGAAGGGCCAATGGACATACCTTCGTCGGTGTCCATGGCAAGTGCGGCCGCTTCAATGGCAGTGCAAACGGTTAAGGCACTATGATAGAATTTCGTAACCCAGAACACATGGAGAAACAAAGTGGAGACTGAACTTAGAACAGGAGTCTTTATTTGTCACTGCGGTATCAATATCTCTGGGGTTCTGGATATTGAAGATCTCTGTGAATATGCCAGAACCTTGCCAGGTGTGGTCACGGTTCAGGCCAATCTCTTTACCTGTGCTGAGACAGGCACGTCAGAAATCAAAGCAGCTGTCAAAGAGCATGACCTCAATCGAGTTGTGGTAGCTGCCTGCACGCCCCGCACCCACGAACCGATCTTCAGGGCCTCTTGTCAGGAGGCAGGTATTAATCCCTACTTTTTCGAAATGGTCAATATCCGGGAGCACTGCTCCTGGGTGCACAGGCACGACAAGGAAGGTGCCCAGGCCAAGGCTCGGGATCTCATCCGTATGGGGGTCGCCAAGGCTTTGTTTTTGGAACCTCTTGAGACGTTTAGGTCAAAAGTTGAACCCAAAGCCTTAGTCATAGGAGCAGGGATTGCCGGTATGACGTCAGCTTTGGCCATCGCCAACCAGGGTTTTGAGGTGATCCTTTTGGAAAAAGAGGTAGAGATGGGCGGCCTGTTACGGCACCTCCACAAGGTGGCTCCATCTGACATGACTGCCGCTGAATTGATCGGCGAGAAGATAGCTGCGATAGAGAAAGACAAACGCATTCAATGCTTCACTTCCGCTGCACTTGAAGAAGTCACCGGCTATGTAGGTAATTACGCAGTAAGGTTTTCATGTGGCGATGAGTCTTATAGCGACAAGGTTGGGGTTATTATTGTGGCTACAGGTGGTGCTTCGCTAAAGCCCGTGGATTTGTATAACTATGACGGAGAACACGTGATAACCCAGTCCGAACTTGAGATCAAGTTGAAAGATGGAAACATCGGGGCCAAGAGTATCGTGATGGTGCAGTGTGTAGGGGCTCGCATCCCGGAGCGGAACTACTGCTCCCGGATCTGTTGCATGGTAGGTATTAAGAATAGCCTTCATATAAAGGAGATCGTTAAGGATGCCAAGATCTTCGTTCTTTTTCGTGACATTCAAGCCTATGGGGTGGAAAATGAAGCCCTATTTTTCAAAGCCAAAGAAGCAGGTGTCAGGTTCATCAGGTATAGCCTGGAAAGCCCCCCTGTTGTTGAAGACGGCAAGGTGAAGATCTACCACGCCGGTATGGGCAAGGAGATCTCTTTGCCCGCTGACCTTGTAGTGCTTTCAACCCCCATTGTGGCTCACGACGATGCTGAAAGTATCTCTAGAATACTAAAAGTTCCGATTGATGAACACAAATTCTTTTTGGAGGCACATGCCAAGCTCAGCCCGCTGGATTTTGCCACTAGCGGCATTTATCTGTGCGGCAATGCTCATTATCCTGCAACGGTGCGTGAGGCGACTTATCAAGCATTGGGGGCTGCATCGCGGGCGAGTATTGTCTTATCCCATGATACTGTTGAAAGGGTGGGCACCGTGGCCGCAGTTAAAGAAGAACTGTGCTCCTCATGTTTTGCCTGCGTCAAGGTTTGTCCGTACCAGGTTCCGCACATGAACGAGCGGGGCAAAGCTGAGATAGAGCCGATGCAGTGCCAGGGATGTGGTATCTGTGTTGCCGAGTGTCCGGCTGAGGCAATTAAATTCGCATACGTGAGTGACGAGCAGATCACGGCGGCGTGTGAAGCGCTGTATGCAGCATAAAAAACAGGAGCAAAAACACATGAACAACTTTGAACCTCTTATCGCTGTCTTTAGTTGCCATTACTGTAGTTATGCAGCTGCTGACCTGGCGGGATCGTCAAGGATTCAGTACCCTCCCAATACTAGAATCATTAAGGTGCCGTGTACAGGGAGGATCAGTGTCAATCACATCCTCAGGGCTTTGGAGTGCGGTGCAGATGGAGTGTATGTGGCTGGGTGTTTGGAAGGGACGTGTCACTTCGTCAGCGGCAATTTCAAGGCCAAGCAACGGGTACAGTCTGCGAAAAGCTTATTGGGTGAGATCAATATAGAACCTGAGCGGGTGCAGATGTATTTTATGTCGGCTGCCGAAGGCAGTAAGTTCGCCAACGTGGCCAAGGAAATGACAGAAACCATAAAGGAATTAGGACCAAGTCCTTTGAAAGGAACCAACACTCAGTGAGGTGCCCATGATTGTAGCCGAAAGAAAACCAATGGAAGAAATTCTGGCAGAGATTGAAGATTTTCAAAAAATTCTTGTCCTAGGATGCAAAGGGTGCACCACAGTCTGTTGTTCAGGGGGACCCAAAGAGGTTGAGACCCTGTCAACGCTCATCCGCATGGACAGAAAACAGAAAGGCAAGGAGGTAGAAACTCTTGAAGCTTCAACCGAATTGCAGTGTGAGCCGGAAAGCGTCAAGCCTATGTTGGAAAACTTGGCAAACCAGTATGACGTGGTTCTGTCTATGGCCTGTGGGGCTGGAGTCCAAACGGTGGCAAAGCTCTTTCCCGATCAGCGTGTTTTTCCGGCCTTGAACACCAACTTCACAGGGATGGCGGAAGAGCACGGCGTTTGGACAGAGGCATGTCTTGCATGTGGAGACTGCATCTTAGGCAAAACAGCAGGTATCTGTCCAGTAACCCGCTGCGCCAAGGGTTTGCTGAACGGGGCGTGTGGCGGTGCATCAGAGGGAAAGTGTGAAGTCTCCAAGGATCGTCCATGTGCCTGGCAGGAGATATACCATGGCTTGAAGCGTTTGAACCTATTGCACTATCTTAAAGAAAAGCCGCAGGTAAAGGCTTGGCCCATACACCCCGGCAAGGTAGTGAGAGAAGATTTACGGCAAGAGAAAGCCACATAAGAGAGAGGGGACACCATGAGTTTAAGAGAAGCCTGTGAATCAGGGAAATTTGTGGTCACCGCTGAGGTGGCACCTGGAAAGGGAACGGACGTGGAGCATTTGTTAAAAGATGCTGCCATTATCAAAGACAGGGTTGATGCCATAAACGTCACTGACTTGCAAAGCTCGGTCATGCGCCTGGGTTCCATGGCGTTCTGTCATCTCTTGACCGACATGGGGATCGATCCTGTCTTTCAGGTCACCTGCAGGGACCGGAATTGCCTTGCTCTGCAATCGGATTTGCTCAGTGCCTGGGCCCTGGGGATCAGAAACGTCCTGGCTCTTACTGGTGACCATCCAAAGCTGGGAGATCATCCCACGGCCAGACCGGTTTTTGAACTGGACTCTGTCACGCTCTTGGATGTGATCGGCAAGCTGAACTCGGGCGTTGATATGGTAGGGAACGAGCTAAAAGGGGCGCCCGACCTTTTCCCTGGAGCGGTAGTGAATCCCGGCGCGGATAACGAGGCTGCTATGGATCTGCAGATCATGAAGATGGAGAAAAAGATTGAGGCAGGCGCTAAGTTTTTTCAAACACAGGGAGTATATGACCTGGATGCCTTTGAGAAATTCATGAAACGCATAGAGGGGTTTAAGGCCAAGGTCTTTGGGGGTATAATCCTGCTCAAGTCAGTTGGTATGGCCCGGTTCATGAACAAGAATGTTGCAGGGGTATTTGTTCCAGAACCACTGATTCAAGAGATCAAGGACGCAGAGGACAAGGTCCAGGCGAGCATGAACATAGCTGTTCGTTTGGTCAAAGGGATGAAGGATCTTTGCGACGGGGTTCATATGATGACCCTTGGCTGGGAAAGCAAGATCCCAGGGATCTTGGATGAAGTAGGACTCTAGTCATTAAATAAGAGGGGAGTTTCCAATTCATGAATGAGGGCTTTTTTCGATGAGCAAGGCCGCACAGGGGTTTTCGTTGAGGCGTACACGGAGTACGCCGCAGACGGGAACCCGCGGAGAACGCCGCTCATAGGGAAAAGAACCATTTATGGATGGAAACTAGGGAGGAATGGACATGGCATTTGAAACACCAACCATATCGTATGACGGTTCAATCAAGGAAATCTCATTGGGTAAAGAGGCAAACCGCATCACCGTAGGCGGAGAGACGAGCTACCCTTTCTATCTCTTTGAAGGTAGTATGCCTCATCCGCCCAGAATAGCCATGGAGGTTTATGATGCTGAGCCTGAGGAGTGGCCAGGGGCGGCACTGGAACCTTTTGCTGATGTTGTCAATGACCCTGCTGCTTGGGCCCAAAAGTGTGTGTCATCATACGGAGCAGAAATGATCGCATTGCAGCTGGCCAGCACAGACCCCAATGCACAGGACAACTCGGCCGAACATGCCGTGGAGGTAACAAAGAAAGTGGCCGCCGCCATAGAGGTTCCTCTCCTTGTCTGGGGTAGTGGCAATCTGGAGAAGGACACCGAGGTCCTGAAAGCGGTCGCCGAGGGCTGCGCCGAGGAGACACTTGTTCTTGGCCCTGTGACAGAAGGTAGCTACAAGGCCCTGGGGGCGGCGTCCCTTGCCTATCATCACACCGTAGCAGCCGCTACGCCCATTGATATCAACCTGGCCAAACAGCTTAATATCCTGCTGGGAAATCTTGGCGTGCCAGACGAGCGTATTCTTGTTGATCCCACCGTGGCCTCCTTGGGGTACGGCTTGGAGTATTGCTACTCAGTGATGGAGAGAGACCGGATGGCCGCGTTGACACAGGAAGACGAAAGGCTCCAGTTTCCCATTGTGTGCAATCTGGCCAAAGAGGTCTGGAAGATCAAGGAGGCAAGGATGACCCAGGAGGAGGCCCCGTTGCTGGGCGATCCTTCAAAAAGGGGCGTTATCCTTGAGGCCATGACGGCCCTATTGCTCATGTTGGCAGGGGCCGACATCCTGATTATGAGACATCCGGATGCGATCCAATTGGTCAAAGGTTTTGTTAAAGAGCTTATGGCAGGCTGAAGGTGAGTGATTACTGACTTTTGTTTTGCCTCTCACAGAGCGCACAGAGGCACGGAGTTTTCTAAGTTGAATTGCTGAGAGGGCAATTCAACTTAGACTGCAACGCTATCGCGTAAGATCTTTGCAGTGTTGATCAAAGGTGTCATAAGTTCCGGTTATAATGCTCCGCCTTCGGCGGACTGACTGTTTGGCCTGATTTTTTGGCCTTGCCCCGTTAAATGCAAAGCCTATTTAACCGGAGTCAAAAAAATCAGGCCAAGAGATTGTCATCTCAGGGTCCTCTGCGGTCTCTATCGACCAAAGGGAGCGGGCGAGAAATCCCCGTGTTCGGTTAATTAAGTCCAATTAATAATAGACGAGGTACTTGAAAAGTGTCAAAAATCATTTGTTCAGCTGCGATTCGTGGAGCCCACAAGATTGTGGAAGGGGCAGAAGCGAAGTATCAAGAGGCCATGGAAAAATGGGGGCCCGATCAAGAGATCGGTTTTCCTAACACAGCCTATCATTTACCCATTATCTATGGCATGTCGGGTATTGATGTAAAAAAGCTCGGAGATGTTAAAGAAGCCCTTGAGCAATGCAGGTCACTGCTGCCCCCCATGGTGGACGAGAATGTATGGCTCCCCTATCTGGCGCCGGCGCTTGAAGCCGGCATGGCCACATTTTTTGCAGAAGAGATCATTGAAGCCATACGGTATTTGGAATCTCCGGATTTCTACACCAAGGCGGAAGACCCTCTTAATGGAAACATCTGGTTAGGTGCGGCGGATGACGTAATATTGCGCAAGCGTGGA
>JAUWXJ010000211.1 GCA_030616425.1 Desulfobacterales bacterium
TGCTTCCGTTTCAATCAGATCGTGCCGGTGCTGCTTGATAATCGTGGCAAAGATCTTGCGTACCTTGCGGGTGTCTGCCTCAAAGCGCTGGTACTCTCTTTCCGGCTGCCCCCGCCACCGGCGATAAGAGAGCATCGCATCCAGGGCCGCCACGGCACCTTCTGGGTAGTCATAAGTGGGTATGGCATGATCCTGGAAGATGCGGCGTGCCCCCCTTACCTTCTTTTCCCCCATGAAGGCCGTGATGATCGGTTTGTCGGAACCCTTGGCCAGGCTTACAATTGCCCGGGCGACAGCCTCTACGTCCATGGCTGCTGTTGGGGCCAAGAGTATCAGCACAGAGTGGATGAAGTCGTCTTTCAAGACCACCCCCAAGGTTTTTTCATACCTTTCATGCGAGGCGTCACCGATGATGTCTATGGGGTTGTAAACCGAGGCAGTAGGCGGAAGAAACTCTCGTAGGCGATCTGCGGTCTCCTTTCGGGTCGGAGTCAGGTGAAGGGAACTCCTATCACAAGCGTCGGCGGCCAGGATGCCAGGCCCCCCGGAATTGGTAATGATGGCAAGACTCGCGCCTTTTGGCAGGGGTTGGTTGGCAAAGGCCATGGCGTATTCAAAAAGGGACTGCATCGATTCAGCACGAATAATGCCGGACTGTTTGAAAGCAGCACGATAGGCATGATCAGAGCCCGCCAGAGCGCCGGTGTGAGAAGAGGCCGCCTTGGCTCCTGCGCTGGTTGCGCCTGATTTTATGATTATAATTGGTTTTGTTTTGGAGACCTCGCGAGCCGCCTTCATAAAACGTGGCCCGTCCTCAATACTTTCCAAATACCCAAGGATCACCCGTGTGTTTTCGTCTTGAGCCATGGAAAGCATGATATCTGTCTCTGAGATGTCCATCTTGTTTCCGAGGCTTACAAACCTTGAAAAGCCGACATTTTCCCCCAAGGCCCAGTCCAGGATAGCTACACACAGGGCACCGGATTGGGAAAAAAAACCGATGTGGCCGGCAAGGGGCATTCCCGCTGCAAAAGAGGCGTTTAGCGAGCTTGCCGTGTCGATAATACCAAGACAATTGGGACCTATGACCCGTATCCCCAACTCTTTGGCCTGTACGGCCAGTTTCTCTTCCAAGCGAGCGCCTTCTGGCCCGATCTCCTTGAAGCCAGCCGTAATGATAACAATTGAATCGATCCGCTTCTTGCCGCACTGCTCCACCACACCCATAACGGCTGCCGGAGGCACGGCAACAATGACAGCATCAATGCCAGAAGGGACTGAGATCAGGTCTGGATATGCCTCGCACCCCAAAATCTCCTGGGCTTTTGGGTTTATGGGATAGATGTTGCCCTTGTACCCATACTGAAGGATGTTGTGCAAGATATCGTGACCGATTTTGCCCGGATTCTGTGAAGCCCCGACCACGGCAACTGAGGATGGATTGAAGAAGTGTTCTAACATTTCGTGTGAAAGTTCAGGATCTACAGATTATTTGGTGACGGGTTATGTCGTTTAAAGGGTCGTTTTGTTTGGTGGCCAGACAAGCTGGAAGCGGGCACCGTGTTGCTAGCTGGGCGCTTGCCCACGACCACGGCCAAGCAAATGTTAGGAGTCTTCTATAGCATCTTTTCCTGTCAACGCAACACCAAAATCAGGACGGTTCCTAATACTCCGGCAATCAGCCACACCCTGTTTTCCCTTGACCTTCAGTCCCTGTGTTTCCTATAAACTTTAGGACGGTGAATGTTCTGTTGATTGAAATAAACCCTTTTGCTCCGGCCTCAAATCCCATCTCACTGGGATACATTGCAGCCTTCCTCAAATCAAAGCGGTTTGCTGTTAAGATGTTAACTATCGGACAAGACACGTCAGTCTCCCGGGCCAGCCTTTGCCAGTTACTCAGCACCTTTCAACCTGCCCTGGTTGGGTTGTCTGCCTACCAAAGAACGATGCTCTATGTGATAGGCGTAGCCAGATTAATAAAATCAATAGACAACAACATCAAGATAGCGATTGGCGGTCCGCAGGCCACCTTCATGCCCTTGGCTGCCTTTGCCCATATGCCTGACATCGACTATATATGCCGATCTTCTGGCGAGGTGACGCTCCTGCGGATTGCCCGGGCCATTGAAAACGGGAGCCCTTTTTCAGATCTCTTGGGCGTCAGTTACAAGGACCCTGATGGTGCTGTCCAAGATACGGACGAGCTTGAGGGTTTCACCGACCTAGATCTTTATCCATCCCCTTTTCTGTGTGATATTTTTGACTATTCGCGTATGAGGGAGGCGATCATGCTGACATCTCGCGGGTGTCCTCACCACTGCATATACTGTTATACACCTCATGCCTTCAACCATAAGGTAACCTTCCATTCTATAGACAGGGTTATTGAGGAAGTCAGATGGATAAGGAAAAAAGGGGTGCGGAGGCTCTGGTTTGCCGATCCGAATATTTCGCTTAAGCCAGCGCGACTTGTAGAGCTTCTTGACAGGATCTTGAAGGAGGGCCTTGAGGCCGAAATGTGGCTTCAGACGCGGGCAGACCTTGTGAACCCTCGGTTGATGAAGAAGATGAAAAATGCGGGTGTGTCTACTATTGCCTTTGGGTTGGAGTCGGCCTCAGAACGCGTAATGGCGAGGCTAGACAAGCATGTATCGATTCAAAGGGTGGCAGAGGCGATCAGACTTGCCCAGAACGAGGATATAGAAGTGGAGCTCTTTACGATGTTCGGTCTCCCTTACGAAACCTATGAGGATGCAGTGAAAACGCTCGAGTTTGTAGAGGAAAACAACGTCAAGATCATGGGGAATACCAACTCCCAGCAGATGCAGATATATTTTGGGACACACATGGAGCGACATTACGGGGACTATAATATTCGACCCTTGAACAACAACCGCCCCGTGTATCTTTCGATTGGGTGTCAGTATGAAACCGACCACATGAACTACAACGAGATTCAGAGAGTTCAGGGCCTGTGGCGTGCCCACTCCCTTGATGGAGGTAAGCGGATCGTGTCGTGATTGTGTTTGTTGGATTTTACTAAGGGGAGCATAATATTGTTTGCAATAAATAATGCTGATATCAGATGCCAGGCTGTTTTGGTAACAGACTGTTTGAATGTAAACTATTATATGCTCCCCTTAGTAACTCAATGAACTCAACGAACCCAATGAACTCAATGAACCCCATAAACCGAATAATGCCAACTTTTCAAAAGATATACCTAATACTGGACAAACAGGACAATGTACAGATTGAAAGGCTCTCTCAGACGCTGTTGAGCCTGTTTTCGTACGTGAACCTGACATCTAATCTTTACATTGTTGTCGAGGATTTGCCTGAGAGCATGCCCCAGGTGGAACGTATCCAGAAAGAGGTCAGCGAGTTTCTC
>JAUWXJ010000208.1 GCA_030616425.1 Desulfobacterales bacterium
TTGTAAATGGGTCAAGACCTTATGCCGAATATGGTGCCGTTGAGGGACTTGTCAGGCAATATTCAGTGAGCTGACCTCAAAAAGAGATCCCCCTTGGGGGGCTATCAGATGCCAGGCTGTTTTGGTAACAGACTGTTTGAACCGCAAAAGCGAGCGCATTCCCCGTAGCTTGCTGCGGGGTTAGCGAGCGAATCTAAAAATAGTAAACTTCCTTACGGTCGAAGATTCCCTGCAGCTTGCTGCAGGGAATCTTCAATGTAAACTATTATATGCTCCCCTTAGTATGAGGTGCCTCATAGTCGGTTTATATAATGGCATCAAGGATCTCCTGCCCACATTAGAAACCGGGTAGAAAGTCCCTTATTCCCTTCTGTTACAACGTGAAGGTCATGTCAGCGCCGACAGCAAAACATTTCACATCAGAGTCCCTCTCGTTGAGAATCTGCCGGCACTTGTCAACCATGTGATCCATATCTTGGTCTGTCCTGTCCTGGTTCAAATGAAAGAGACCGAGTTCTTTGACCCCTGCTTTGATGGCAAGATCCACAGCTGTGGAGTACACAGTATGTCCCCACTGCCTAGTTATTTTGTATTCCTGCCTGGTAAACTCTGCATCATGGATAAGAAGGTCCGCGCCGGCTGAAAACTCGAGATATGCCTCAAATGGAAGACCCCCCGGGTGAACATAATCCAACTCATTGTCGGTGAGAAAGACAAAGGTTTTGCCATCTTCAATAAATTTGTATCCACTCCCCTGATTCGGGTGGCTCAGACGAATCGGTATGATAGAGATACTGCCGATTTCAAAGCGCTCAGTACATGCAGGTTCATGGTGAATGTTCGCCTTAACATCCTCATATCTTACGGGAAAGTTAGGCGGAGACATAACGCTAGAGAGCATGGTTTCGACGAACTTCTGGGCAAAGGGACACCCCTGCATCCGTAGGTTGGTTTCCTCAAGGTAGAGGGGTTTGAAAAACGGAAAGCCCATGAGGTGGTCCCAGTGCGCATGCGTAAAGATCATATCATACGTATAACATTCATCCTCGATCAGCCAGTTTCCGAGCGTTCGTATGCCGGTACCTGCATCCACGATAATAACCTGATCATATTTGCTCCTGATTTCAATACACGTGGTATCACCGCCGTACTTGAGGTAGTCTCTTCCAGAAACAGGGATGGAACCCCTTGAGCCCCAGCATTTGATGTACATCTTACATTCCTCCTCGATTTGGGTGCCTTTCACCCACAAACGATTCTTTTTCAACTGACCGGCGTTCTCTGCCTAAAGTCTTTTCACCCGAACCATGTTGGTGCTCCCGGCAGTCCCCACAGGCTGCCCCGCTGTAATTACCACTAAATCCCCTCTTGATACAAGCCCTGTTTTCAGTGCCGATTGGGTTGCGCTCTCGATCATGTCATCTGTATCCCTCGGGTCAGCCACAAGACGAGGCAGGCAGCCCCAAGAAAGGGCGAGCCTCCGGACAGTCTCTTGTTTTGGGGATAGCGCGATGATGGGCTGCCGGGGCCGGAAACGGGAGATATGTCTGGCAGTCTGACCCGACTGGGTAGGTGCAATTATAGCACTGGCATGAAGGTGATTAGCCAGGTAACAGGCTGCGTAGGCGACGGACTCTGAAACCTCTCTTTCAGGTGCAAGTTGTAGGTATCTTTCATGGGGAAAGTAACTTTCGGCATTTTCAACAATGCGGGTCATAAACTGAACCGCTCTGACCGGGTAGCTTCCGCTGGCCGTTTCCTCGGAGAGCATCACCGCATCGGTGCCGTCCATGACAGCGTTTGCCACATCTGTTGCCTCGGCCCTTGAGGGGCGAGGTGAGTCGACCATGGAGTGGAGCATCTGAGTGGCTGTTATAACCGGTTTTCCCAAGGCATTGGCACGGTGAATCAACATCTTCTGAACCCCTGGGACCTCTTCGAGCGGAATTTCCACGCCTAGATCACCCCTGGCCACCATGATGCCGTCGGCTGCCCCCATAATCTTGTCAATGTTCTCGATAGCTTCATGTTTCTCAATCTTAGCTATAACAGGAGTATCTTTTTTCCTCTCCTGAATAATCTCTTTGACTTGCAGGATATCTTCAGGGGTCCTGACAAAGGAGAGAGCAACATAATCGACATCGTTTTCAAGACCGAAAAGGAGGTCTTCCCGGTCCTTGTCTGTCAAGGATGGGGCCTGTATGGTCCGGGTAGGGAGATTAAGGCCCTTGCGTGAGGTGAGTTGGCCTCCGGTAATCACCTTGCAGTAGATCTCAGTCCGGTTTGCTTTCTCTACCGTCAGCTCTATAAAGCCATCGGCCAACAGGATCGGGTCTCCCTCCTTTACTTCCTTAGGGAGATTCGGGTAGGATATTGACACCCTTTCGCTGGTGCCTTCCACATCGTGGTTCGTCAACACGAATGACTGCCCCGCTTCGAGTCTTACCCCCGGGTCGGGAATTCTCCCCACCCGTATCTTTGGCCCAGCCAGGTCTTGGAGTATTGCAACAGGTGCGGCTGTAGAGGACTCATCGGTGACAGTTCGTATGATGCGGATCTTATCATAATGCTCGTCGCGGTTTCCGTGAGAAAAGTTAAGCCTGGCTACGTTCATGCCATTTTGGACTAAGGCACGAATGATTTCTGGCGATTGGCTGGCCGGTCCGATTGTACAGACAATCTTGGTTAGAGGCATAAGCCTATCTTCCTTCTCCTCTGGCGTCCTGCTGTCCTATAACTCTTCTTACTCGGGTAGATTATATCTGGGGATGAGTTGGAATATCTTGCTTGTTGGTAGCATAGAAAAATGATGCAGGGAGGTCAATGGTAAAAATATCCATTTTCTTCCTACTCCCCTCTGATCAGCACTCTATTGCTTGAACGTCCTAATTGAGTGTTTCTTTTTTTCTTGACAAGTCAACCATAGCCTTTTACTGTAGTTTGGAACGAGAGTTGAGGCGCGGTTCTCATTAGTAGCTGCAAGAGAGGGGGCAGGCCCCGCACCTTGCAGTAAAAGGGAGGACCGCCGAAGTCTGCTTTTGCCCTGTCGCAAGAGCAGGTTGGGCCTGCGGATAAGATCCGCAGGACTGTCACGGCTTCTCCGTGGAGAGCTCTCTCGGCTATGGTACAGTCGGAGCGAGTTCCGGCTGTTTTTTTTTGCAAACAAAAGACAGATTATCTCGTAAAAAGTCATCAAATGGACGGCACAGTAAAAAGCTCCAGATGCAAGGCGCGCGAATCTTGAGGAATGAGGCGTACATATCGTACGTCGCAATGACGAAAGATGAAGCACAACGCCGCAGATGGACTTTTTACGAAGCCGTCAAGACAAGGAGGTGTGATTATGTTCAACGGATGTTACACGGCACTGATGACCCCATTTAAAGACAATGAGGTCGATTATGAAGGCCTGGAAAAACTAGTAGAGTTTCAGATTGCAGGCGGCGTGAGCGGAATCCTCGCTGTGGGTACTACAGGTGAGAGCCCCACATTGAACTGGGAAGAACACAATGAAGTAATCAAGGTGGTGGCCGAAAAGTGTAAGGGGAGGTGCCAGTCGATCGCAGGGACAGGGAGTAATAACACCCGGGAAACC
>JAUWXJ010000215.1 GCA_030616425.1 Desulfobacterales bacterium
CGATGGTATTCACGTAATGAGAAGGTACTACGAAAAACGGCAAACGGGCAAGGAACCCATACGTGCGGTTAAAGATACCTTTTCAGAATTGGGCACTCCTATCATCATCACAAGCTTTACCACCATGATCGGGTTTTTATCCCTGCTTATCTCCGAATTCTCGGTCATCCAGCAGTTCGGTCTGGTGACCGCCCTTGGGGTATTTATTGCCCTGGTGGTAAGCTTTTTTCTCTTGCCAGCTCTCCTTTCCTTCTCCAAAGTGAAGACAAAAACCCAGAATATGCCAGTGAACACGAAAGCGTACAAATTTTTGGACCTCTTGGCGGAACTTATCTTTAAGCAGAAGGTAGCCATCATCATTTTGTCAGGTCTGATAGTCATTGTGTCGGCGTTTATCATTCCCAGGGTCCATAAGTCGGTGGACTGGTCCCTTTGTCTCAAGAAGGGCAGCAAGGCCCATCGTGCAGAGATGCTCCTGAGGCGTGATTTCGGGGGTACTGTGCCTGTGCAGGCCCTGGTGAAAGGCCAAATTAAAGACCCCTTCACTTTGAAGGCGATGAGATACTTAGAGCGGTACCTTGAGACAGTGCCTTCTGTGAGTGAGACCCAGTCCATAGCCAGTGTGATTAGTGAGATGAATGAGGTGATGAATAACCGCTATGTGGTGCCGGAGACCAGAGCTGGTGTGGCTAACCTGTGGTTTTTGCTTGAAGGCGAAGACATTGTGGAACAATTGGTGAAAGAGGACCATAAAGAGGGCCTGATACAGGCCAAGCTTGATACATGGGATTCGGGGATATTGGCCGAGTCATTGGACAATATCAATCAATTCATCAAAGCCCTGCCCGAAAAGCTCGTATTGATCGATCTCGGCGAAGTTTCCCATGAGGTCAGGGAAGCCCTGCTCAAGATTCGAAGTGAGCGGATGACCGATAATCTCATGTGGGATATCAGAAAGAGGCACGTGGTTGAAAGAGAAAAACTTAATTCAATAGTAAAAACTGCCATATTGGGGAAAGGGATTAAACAGGACAGCCATGGAATAGTGCGGCAAAAGACTATGGATTATCTATTAAGTGATGAGGTGGAAGTAGATACTATTTCGGCGTTAAATGCGGCTGCTATTGCAAGAGATATAATGGAAGAAATTAAGAGGAATACTAATATTGATCGGAAAAGGATTTTAGCCATTACCAAATCCCAAATTATACAAGCCCGATCAGAGGATATGAACGAACTTGCTGAATCCTTAGAAGTCGTTGTAAGAGAGGCTATAGGAATGGCAAGGGTTGCTTCTGCCCTTGAAGAGATCAGAAAGATCCTTCCCCCTGGTTCCGAGGAAACTAGGGATCTTTTTAGGGATCTAAAAGGGGACCTCTGGGAAATGAATGAGAATCTTATTGCCCTGGGTATTGATGAATACAACGGCCTTCCGGCAGCCCCCGATCCCTCTAAGATCAGAGAGATCCCCATCTCCTTTGAAAGCGCCGGTCTTGCCGCTGTCTTAAAGAGGATGGAGGAAGAGCTGGTGCCTTCCCAGGTATTGAGCCTCTTCATCGCACTGGTGTTGGTTGCCGTTACCCTGGGACTCATATTCCGATCACTCACCGCGGGACTTGTCGCTATGCTTCCGATTGGTTTAACTATCCTGGTTAATTTCGCGGTGATGGGCTATTTCAACATCGGGTTGGATTCCTTTACTGCTATGATAGCTTCCGTTGCCATCGGGCTGGGAATAGATACCGATGTCCATTTCATATCTTGCTTCAAGCGTGAACTTTCAAGACTGGGGGATGAACTGAAGGCGCTTAAGAAAACGCTCTCTACAACAGGAGTAGCGATCCTCATAAACGCCTTAACAGTAGGTTTGGGTTTTGCGGTCCTTTTATTTGCAGGGGGGCAGCACATGAGAAGGTTTGGGGGATTGGTTGCCCTTACAGTGATCTTAAGCGCTATTTTTACTTTCACGGTATTACCGGCCATTATCATATTAGTCAAACCTAAGTTTTTAAGGAAGGGAGTAAAAAGATGAAGAAATTGAGAATAATCTTATTAATAGTTTTAAGGGGCTATGCACTTTACTCAACCGACCACATGATGTAGAATGTGGGCATGGAAGAGCCAAGGCACCCTGTTTCCGGTATTGATTATCCTGGAACATTCCAGGAATTTGAAGAATTTTTTAGCAGCGAACGTGCTTGCCTTGACTATATTGCGAAAATACGTTGGCACAAAGCTTTTATTTGTCCCAGTTGCGGTTTCAACACACAGAAACCGTCTTTGATGGGACGCGGTCTTTTTCTGTGCAGAGAATGTAAACGGCAAACATCTGTTACTGCGGGAACCTTGTTTCATAGAACTCACAAACCACTTCGGACGTGGTTTCTGGCCATGTGGTTTGTGACGAGTCAAAAACACGGAGCCAGTGCTCTTGGTTTGCAAAGAGTTCTTGGTCTTGGCAGTTACAATACGGCATGGACTTGGCTTCACAAACTGCGCCGTGCGATGGTCAGGCCTGGGAGAGATCAGCTGACTGGCGCAGTCGAGGTAGATGAGACCTATGTTGGGGGTCTCGGATCTAAGATTCGCGGTCGGGGAGCCAGGCACAAGACGATCACTGCAATTGCTACAGAGGTTCGGGGTCGTGGTCCAGGTAGAATCCGCATGGCCATCATCCCTGATGTATCTGGACCAAGCCTTCGGGCATTCATTTTCAATAACATACAAGAGCGATCCGAGATACGCACAGATGCTTGGACTGGGTATAGAGGGATAGATACTATGGGTTACAAGCATGTTGTAAAAAACCTTTCCGAAAGCGGAGATCCTGCACATGTCGTCATGCCGCGTGTACACAGAGTGGTAGCCCTCTTTGATCGTTGGTGGCTTGGTATTCATCAGGGAGCGATTCGTCCAGCTCATCTCGACTACTACCTCGACGAGTTTACCTTCAGGTTTAATAGGCGTTCATCGAAGGCCCGCGGGTTGCTCTTTTACCGTCTGATGCAGCAGGCAGTAGATTGTGTACCCGTGCCACGGCGAGCTATCGTGGGGGGCAAACAAGGTGCCTAACACAACACTTAGTAGGTAGTTGAGTTAACTGCATAGCCCCTTAGTTTTATTCTCTTTTGTTGCTAAGAGTGTTTTTGCCTTGACAGGGGATGAGATACTAAAGAGGGCTGAGTATGCTATGAACGCCCCCCATGATCGGACAGC
>JAUWXJ010000107.1 GCA_030616425.1 Desulfobacterales bacterium
ACAATATTGTTCAAACGATCATAAACGCTTATCTCCCATCCTGGTTTTCGACCTTTGTATTTATGGGAGTCATTGCAGCGGCCATTTCCACGGCTGCGGTCCAGCTCATGACGTCGAGCATAATCGTGGCCAGGGACATTATCCACGGTGTCTTTCTCCCACGGAGTAGTGACCGATTTCTAATCCGGACGACCAAGCTTTCCGTCATTGTTATTTTGCTGCTCAGTATGGGAATCGCTTTCTGGTACCCTGTCGAACTGGCCCAATACCTATTGGGGATTGCTATTCCCGGGTTTGCCCAGTGGGCCCCCTGCCTGGTGGGGGGCATTCTCTGGAAAAGGGCCACCAAGCAAGGGGCATTGAGCGGAGTTGTGGCAGGCTCCGTTTATTTGGTCGCGGGGTTCATCTATCGGCCTGTATTGTTTGGCCTGCACCCGGTCATCCCCACGCTGTTCGTCAACGTAACCCTCTTTGTAGTAGTTAGCTTGTGCACCAGCGCACCTAGTAAAAGGGTAATTCGGATATTTTTTGATGAAGTGGAAGATTTTCTCTCGAAAAAAGCGTAAGGAGCAATGGCGGCTCATCTATAAACCCGACGGGGATGTGGCTGATGTCATGGCCCTGCCAGGTGCTGTTGTGGAGGGCCAGGTCGCCGGACGTTACCTCCTTGCCTCTGGAGCCATACCCGGCACGGTTATCATACAAGGAGTCCGCCGCAAGGGGCTTCTAGCGGGTGTGGATGTGGTAGTAGATCCCGAAGCAGCGGCCGAGCATGACGTGGATGTGGCCTATCAGCCCAGGGGTGGCAGGGCGAGCCTGCGTCCTGTTGAAACAGTTAATTTTGAGGAGATGATGCTCAACGCCAGCGACGAATTTGTCTCCGTGTCAACAGAGCCCGAAGACCTGGCGTGTCTGCTCTATACTTCAGGCACCACTGGACGACCCAAAGGGGTAAAGCTGACAATAAGTAACTTCCTGTGCGAGCAGCAATCCACCCAAGGACTGCTGGATGTAACCCCTCAAGACAAGTTCATCGGGGTTCTCCCATTCTTTCATGTGTTCGGGCTTTCAAACGTCCTACTTTTTGCTCTGGTTCAAGGGGCAAGCATTGTCCTCGTTCCACAATACAGTCCCGGCAACCTGCTGAGAATCATCATGGAAAGCCAGCCATCCTTGATAATTGCTATCCCCACCATGTTTAGTCATCTACTTACGCTGCTCGAACGGAAAAAGGTGCGCCTGCCTGATACGATCCGGCTGTGCGTCTCAGGGGCAGCCCCGTTCCCTAAAGAGATGATTGAGACCTTTGAAAGATGTTCGGAATCCCGACTACTTGAGGGATACGGCTTGACCGAGACCGTGGGTGCCTGTTGTGCCAACCCCCCTGATGGTGTTTGCAAGGCAGGCTCTATTGGTGCGCCGCTTGCCGGGTTTGAGATGAAGATCGTGGACGCAGACGGCAAAGAACTTCCGTCAGGAGAGGTGGGAGAGATTGCCATAAAAGGCGAAGGGGTCACCCCGGGCTACTACAACCTTGCACAGGAAACCGAAGAAACCTTCCGGGACGGGTGGTTTCTAACCGGTGACATAGGTTATAAGGATCAAGATGGCTATTTTTTTATCACAGATCGCAAGAAGGAGATCATCATAAAGGGAGGTCTCAATATCTCCCCGAGGGAGGTGGAGGAGGTCCTCTTACGGCATCCAAAAGTCAAGGAAGCCGCAGTCATTGGTAGAACAAAACGGGAACGGGAGGAGATTGTCGCCTTTGTTACTACCAGGGAAAAGGTTTCGGCACTGGAGCTTATCAGCCATTGCAAAGAATACTTGTCAAACTTTAAGGTGCCTGATGCAATCTGTTTCATGGAGACGCTTCCTATGAGTGTAACCGGGAAGGTCTTAAAAAAGGAACTCACGGACGATTACCAGGATGAGCGCGGAATCAAACCAAGATAGAACGGGCCTGGTCGAGTCTATTGAGAGGCGGGCTGTTTCCCGTCCTGACTCAGTGGCACTCCACCTTGAAGGAGAGACAATTACGTACAAGGAACTGAACCTCCGGGCCAATCGGGTGGCAAATGGTCTCCAGGGGCTGGGTGTAAAAAAGGGGGACAGGGTGGCAATCATGCTCCCGAACATCCCGGAATTTGTTTACGCTGTTCTCGGCAACTTAAAACTTGGGGCAATAACGGTCCCTTTCAACACCCTGTACAAAGGTGGAGAAATCCTGCACATCCTGAAAGACTCTGGTGCCAAAGTCCTCATTGCTTTGACCAGCTTCGCCCCCATGATAAATGAGATCCGGCCGGAGCTGCCGGCCCTGGAGCAGGTGATCCTGACCGGTGAGCGCAATCTACTCTTTGCCCAACCTGAAAGCACGGCATTCATACAGCTGATCCTTGAATGGGACCTTATCAAGGACGTTGACGGAGTTTATCAGAAGATGGGTCATATCCTGTTGCAGATCGTGGAGGGCCTGGGGGTCAAGGAGGCCTGGTACAAACACCGGGGGAGTATCCGGGTGCGTGGAGACAAGATCGCTAGTTTTGTCATATCTGAGGTGGAAGGGATGGCGCTGATCAATACAGTGGTCTTCTTGGGCCCTCTAGATATACGAGATTTCTTACGCGTGGTATGGGTGCCGCCCGAGATAAGGGATAAGGTGGTTGAACCCCTGACCTCTGTGGAACAGGAGACCGGGAAAAAACCTGTGTGGGATCGAGTCAAGGAGACTGCGGTTCTGGCAATCGAGCAAGGGTTCCGGGTAGATATCAAGGAAGGAGCAATGGTCAGAGATGAGCTTTTCGGCTATGAGAAGCTTCGTTCCCTGGCCTATAAAGCGAGATAAAACGGCTTCTGAGTTTGTTGGGTTTATTGAGTTTGTTGAGTTCTTTGAGTTTTGTCGAACTGATTGTGTGAGCCTTTGTTCTGCTGATTGATGGGTTGAATTAGTTAAATTGGTTAACCAATAAAAACAACCGAGGCGAGTGGAACCCCTGGGTTCGTGAAACACAACAAACAGTGATAACCCAATAAACAAAATAAGGGCGGCTTACGAGACAATGATTATCTCTTCACCTTTGATCTTCGCCCACTCTATGTTCTTTTTATGCTCGTCACGGTATTTTTTGTTGGCCTCTTGAATATGTGCCATCTCCATCTCGTTCTTACATTCCAGGCAATGGTACCTGAAAGAGGAAGTTATCTTCATGTCGCACCCACATGGCTCACAGGTGACTTTCATGGGTTGCCTCCTGAGCTTGCCCTAGTGTTGCATAAACAACACGGCAAGAATGTGATAAAGCCAAGACGTTTGCCTCCTGGGTTTGGTATTGCTTGTATAAGCTGAACACTTGTACGCGTAGCATCTTTGGGGTATTTTGTCAAAGCAAGCGTGGCCCATATCTTCCCAAAATAGTTTAAGAGAGATGTGCCATGAAAAGATCCAAACCTTACGACACCTACCGACCTTTCAAGGACCTTAAAGCCCTTCTTGAGGAAAGCTCGTTCCGCTTCACTCCCCACGCTAAAGAACAGCAAATGGCGAGTCGATCCGAACATGAGGGGTTAGGCCTCGAGGATGAAGAAAGGCTTTTTCAGGAAGCAATGTCAGGTGTTGAACCTGTTTCCAACGACTCCTCTTCGATTGATGCAACTAGAGCGAGCCCTGTCAAGACCTCAGACGAAGATGCCGAAGCCGAGGCCCTCACACGCTTAGAGAACCTTGTGCGACGTGGGGAAGGCCTTGCTGTGTCCGACACGCCGGAATACATGGAAGGGATCGGGTATGGAGTCAACCCTGATGTGGCAAGACGTCTCCACCAAGGAGATTTTTCGATTCAAGCCCACATCGACCTGCACGGGCTCGGAGCAGGGCCCGCACAGGAAGCGTTTGAACGGTTTCTCAGGAAGGCCGTGTCCTCCGGGAAAAGAGCAGTATTGGTAATACATGGCCGCGGCCTCTCTTCTCCCAAAGAACCTGTACTGAAAACCAAGGTCAAAGAATGGCTCACGTCCGGCCACTGGCGTAAATGGGTCATAGCCTTCACCAGCGCAAGGGCATGTGACGGAGGCACAGGGGCCACCTATGTCTTGTTGCGCCATAACCCTGCCACAAAACGCTACCGTCGACAGTACCCCAAGAAGTCGGGCAGTTGAAGCCGCAGCCCAATTTTTCTTGCCAACCTGCTGAAAATGTGGGATTGTTCTTAATGGGAACACCATCTATAAAAAGCGGTTCTATGTTGACTTTATTGAGGGGAAAGGAACTGTCACGCGTTTCTTACCTGGCCACAATCCTCGTATTGTTAATGTCCAAATTTCTTTTAAAGAAAACATCCAGGTCGACACTTATCCTAAGAAGGATTGATAGGGCGCGAAGGTGATATGAATCAGTATCGGTTTGAGCGTTGTGAAAAGTTTAGTAACAAGACCTGTGAAATGATGGATGAAATTTTGAGGGAATTCACCCTTGCTGAAGGTGACGCGGCGTATTCGCCTATACCTGGCGGACGATTCGAGGAGGTTCTCCATAGGTGTAATGAGTGTGCCGAGTACGTAGGTTGGCCTTCCCCAAGTATTACCTATGACGAATGAATCTGGCCCTCCGCTATAAGCTACGTTTTTGCATAAGTTAGCAACTTGCAGGCTTCGGTCCAAGAAGAAGAGTCTGCTTAATATTTAATGATATGCATTAAATTTTTTAAGGTTGGAAATGCCCTATAGCGCAACAAATACTGCAAAAGAATTGCTTCCTTTCATTGATCAGGCATTAGAGCATTTTGGCCCCATAGATATTTGGTGGCGTGGCCAAGCAGTTTCAGATTGGAACTTACACCCAGGAATTTGCCGGAGATCTGACTCAAACAACGTTGAGCAGGATTTTACAAATCGGTTTCGACGTAAGGCGTTGTCAAGGCACCTCAATTGCCCTCCAATTTATGATAACAGCGGATGGCTATTTCTAATGCAGCATTATCGGCTTCCAACAAGGTTATTGGATTGGAGCGAGTCAATTCTAATTGCGACATACTTTGCAGTAAATGAAGAATTTGATAATCCTGGTGCTTTGTGGGCCTTGTCGCCATCTTTGTTAAACGAAGCTCAGTTTGGGAAAAGGTGCATTTTTGAACCGGACGGGCGTGGTGTATTGCCATTAATCAAACATGCTTTCGATCGAGAAAGCCAAAAAATCTCAAAAGTAGCAGCTGTTTCCTCAAAAGAAATTGATGTACGGCTCATGGTTCAACTTTCAGTATTTACAATACATGGCAGTTGCGACCCGTTAGAAAGTTGGGATAGCCACGAAAACTATTTAATAAAATTTGAAATTCCAGCAGAAAGAAAAAAACGATTACTTCAATTGCTTTACGATCTGGGAATTCGTGAATCAAATATCTTTCCTGATTTAGAGCATCTTGCACACGATATGTCAGCAGCTGAATATTCGGATCTATAAGAAGCATATCAAGTCACTTCAGGGGAGTGAATTCGGGACATCCGTGACATTTTGACATCCTATGAGAAGGGGGTAAGAGATGCCGCTTAATCAAGATCAAATAGTTGATCCGGACAAATATTTGCCAGACGCCATAAAAGAGTTTATTGATAAAAAGATAGATGAACGGACTGAAAATTTCAAACCCACAAAACAGGCACAATTGGATGGCCTTATTGAACTTGAAAGAGGAATTGAGCGTCTATTTAAATTCGATCAACCTGAAATTGACCAGCTAGTAGAGCAGGGGTTGTTTGAAAATGGTAAATTAACACCACGAGGAAAGAGAATGATCCACCACAGAATTGTTCTACGTAAAAAACAAGTGCTTAGCTGACCCGCCTCGCCTCTTCTAACTATGGGGAATCTCCGGGACATCCATGACATTTTGATGTTCGCTATTTTAAGGTGGCCATATGAGCATCCTGGCCGAACGACTTTTAGGTAGACTACTTCTGGTTCGGCAATACAATAAAAGGGGAATCTAATGACATTTATTATGGCCCTCCTTGGCGGGGGTATAGGGGCAGCCCTTGTCACGGCACTTTTTCAGATATGGTACAGCATGCGCCAAAGTGAATTTCAAATTATTCAGAATCAGCTTAGCGGACTGTATGGACCATTATATTATTTTACTTGTTTGAACAAGGCTATGTTTGATCTCTACAATAAATACCATGTTGCCTATGATAAAGAGCACAAAGATAAAAATATCGCACCCGAGGCTGCCGAGGACTTTCAAAAAGAAGCAGTAGCAATGTTAGAAGAGGCAAATTCATATATTAATACCGAGGTGATGCAGAATAATGAAAAGATTATAGTATTGCTTGAAAATAACTGGCATTTGATTGATTCCGATGATGTAGAAATTTTTTCACGATTTCAAATTGATATATCTAGGCTAAAACGAGCTGAGGATCAAACCCTAAGGACAGCACTTTCCATAAAAAAGCACATAGGTTCTGTATCTTTTATGCGCCCAGAGATGATCGACAGGGTAAAGGAGAAGTGGAGTTTGAAAAGAAAACGCGTAGAGCAACTGACAAAGGGTTGGAGTTTATTCCGCCGAACCATCGGTTGAAGATAGACTGGCAAATCCGCTGCGCCCCTTTGCCAGCTATTAACCGGGCCGTTATGCTATCAACGAGTCTTTAGGAGCTCCATTATTATGTTTGATAAAATATTCGAAAAACGAGTGAAATTCGCGCTAGTGGCTGTCAAAAACGCCTATGTTGAACTCCCTGAAGACGAGAATTTCACGCATCGGTTGACTGATGGTACATGGATACTGACTAAAATTCCAATGGAAATTGACACTGGGTGGAAAGAGTGGATTGGTTCGTTAAGATATGAATCATTGACCGACTCTAATTTTATTTTGGTCGATAGCGAAGGGACATCTAATCCCGAAATTCTGGACGCTCAACATTTTGATCTTGAAAGAAAACTAATCCACCTTTTCCACATACTTCAGCTTTCAGGTGTCCTTGAATACAGCGAAGCTAATATCGTGGTTGGTTCGTTCTATAATGGAAACTCAGATGTGAGGAGAATGTCAAAGTTGCCCCAGTTTTTTTTCACAGGAGGTTATACTCGTAAACCTGTTAATATTGATCTCATAGAATCAGCTGTTAGATTACAAAAGGGCTTTAAGCAGATTGAATCTAATGGGAATGCCTTTCTACGGGTTAAAAAAGGGTTTAGAGTATTGATGGATGGTTTGAAGGAAAAAGACGGTGAAGATCGTATACATGAGTTTGTTAGATCTCTTGAGGCTCTTATTTTACCAGACATCGGGAAGACCAAAGGACAATTTGTCCATCGATGCCAAACATTTGCCAAAGCAAGTGCAAAAGCAAAACAGATTCTGGAGGAGGCGTTCGATCTCCGCAGCATGTCAGAGCATCTGAATAACTGGGAGAAAGCATTAGAATCCTATCCAGTGAATGTGAGAGAAGAAACTGCTCTCTCACGGACTCGCCAGATGGAACGACTTGCTTGTCTTTCTTACGCTCGCTTGTTGGAATATCAATCGATAACACAGCACTTCATCTCCGAAAAAGACATGGAGTATTTTTGGGCGTTGCCAGATGATCAAAGAAAACAGCTATGGGGTGATCAAGCTGATTTGAATAATATATTATGATTTCCGGAGTTCAGCAATATCTGGATATGGAGATCCTTCACCCATCAGTAACTGTGTTTTGCCCGATCTCGCCGGTTTTCGATTTTCACGTAGTTTTACCAAAAACCCTCACATCTTAACGTCACGTGCCCCGCGCCGAAAATCCTAACCCCCACACATAGCTAATAAAAGTACAGCATCAGTCCACTATTCGCCCACCTTAATCCACGTATTGCCTTATTCTCCTAACTACCTGCCCCCCTATACCTCAGCTACACCAAGCAACAAAACCCTGTCTTTTTCCCCGAAATATGCCTAAACACTACATATAGTGTCAAAGAACAAGAAATTCCACAATATTTAGTTGACTTGATGAAAAGAGTATGATATTAATCAATGTTATATCAAGCGTGGAGTCCATCCGGAT
>JAUWXJ010000025.1 GCA_030616425.1 Desulfobacterales bacterium
TCAAACCGCAAGGCTTGGGACTCTTCATCATCCTCATCAATGTCCGTGGCCCGTAGTTGTATTCAGCCTGTTGCCCAAGTCGTTACAATTGAGCATTCAGCCCGTCGTGAGCCTCAGGGCCGAACGGCTTTGAGTTATCAGCTCACAAGGGCAGGTTGTCATGCTTTTTCGCAGGCATACGCTCCTGCTTGTTTTTCAGGAACTCAAGGGCATTGATCAGCTTGGGTCGCGTCTGTTCGGGCAAGATAATCTCATCAATGTACCCTCTTTCAGCAGCGCGATAGGGGCTTGCAAAGGTGTTGCGGTACTCTTCGATCATTTCGGCCGCTTTTTTTTCAGGGTCCTCAGCAGCACTGATCTCCTTTTTGAACACAATGTTCACGGCCCCTTCCGGTCCCATGACCGCGATCTCTGCTGTTGGGTATGCATAATTAATGTCTCCCCAAAGGTGTTTACTTGACATCACGATGTAGGCGCCGCCATAGGCCTTGCGGGTGATAACAGTGATTTTGGGGACCACGGCCTCGCAGTACGCGTATATGAGCTTTGCCCCGTGTTTGATGATGCCTCCGTATTCCTGGGTTGTGCCAGGAAGGAATCCTGGGACATCACAAAAGGTAATAAGGGGGATGTTAAAGCAGTCACAGAAACGGACAAATCGGGCACCCTTGATGGAGGCGTTGATATCTAAACATCCGGCCAGGAAAGAAGGTTGATTCGCCACCACGCCGACTGGATGGCCATTTAGGCGGGCAAAGCCGACAATGATATTCAGGGCGTGCCTGGCCTGCACCTCAAAGAAATAGTGGTCGTCCACGACCGAGTCGATGATTCTTCGGATGTCATAGGGTTGCTGGGGGCTTTCAGGAACAACCTCCCGGAGCTCCATATCGGTTCGGCCAGGATCGTCTGTTGGCTCAACACAAGGGGGCTTCTCGCGATAGTTTTGGGGTAAAAAGCTCAAAAGCTCCCTTATCATGGTCAGAACCGTCTGGTTGTCTTTTCCTGAAAAATGGGCAACCCCGCTGGTTGCATTGTGTGTCAGGGCCCCTCCCAGCTTTTCAGGGGTGACCTCTTCATGGGTCACAGCCTTGATCACCTGGGGGCCCGTGATAAACATGTAACTGGTCTTTTCTACCATGAATATGAAGTCGGTGAGTGCTGGAGAATAGACCGCGCCCCCTGCAGCCGGCCCCATTATGGCGGAAATTTGCGGGATCACCCCGCTGTTCAGGACATTTCGCATGAAGATGTTGCCGTATCCAGCCAGGCTTGAGACCCCTTCCTGTATCCGGGCCCCTCCTGAATCGTTCAGCCCGATGAGCGGGGCACCATTCCTGCGGGCAAGGTCCATCACCTTGCAAATCTTGTCGCTCACCGTCAGGCTCAAAGACCCGCCGAATATGGTAAAATCTTGGGCAAAGACATAGACCGGCCTGCCGTTTATGCGGCCGAAACCGGTGACTACACCGTCTCCAGGGAACCTTTTCTTGTCCATGCCGAAATCTGTGGACTGGTGCAGGACAAACTTGTCGATCTCTTCAAAGCTGTCTTGATCGAGTAGATTATGAATCCGCTCCCGCGCCGTCCATTTCCCCTTTTGGTGCTGCACGTCTATGCGATCCTGGCCACCACCCAGTTCAGCCTCAGCGGTTTTTTCGATCAGGGTTTGAATCTTATCTTTATTTGCCATGAGATCTCTCCGGCCTCAGCTTTTCTATTCTTGTTCTATCACCAGAAGGGTTTCCTCGGTTGAAACATTGTCGCCCACCTTGACAGGGATTTCCTTGACCGTTCCGCTGAAAGGTGAAGGGATCTCGTTTTCCATTTTCATGGCTTCCATCTTAATTACGGGTTGGTTGGCCGCCACCTTATCTCCGACAGCCACCATGATGTCGAGTATCAGGCCGGGCATGGGCGCGATCACCTCCCCGCTTGATGGGGCCGACGGGATAGGGGCCTGGGGAGGCGACTGAGTAGGGGGGGTCACCTTTTGTGTATCAGGCATTGATGCAGCCGCAGGTGCAGGTGCTCCGCCGCCGGCCCCTTTGACTTCGACCTCGTAGGGCTTGCCGTCCACCCTCACCAAGGCCCGCTTGCCGTCAAATTTTTCAACATCTACCTTGTAGGTTTTGTCCCCGAGCGAAAGTTCAAAGGTCTTCACACTCACTGCAACTCTCCATCTTTTTCCATCTTCACCAGGTCTTCAAATCTGATGTCAATCCCTAGCACGCCGACGATATCATCCTGGTCATCGAGTATAGGGCCAGAGACCGTAATACACAGAGACCCGCTGTACCTGGAAACATAAAAATCGGTCACATGAACCTTGCCGTCTTTCAAGGGATTGGTGAACCAAACACGATCAGACAGATCCTCCCCTATGACTGCATCCTTGTACCTGGCCTTGTCAACGATGTGGATAATGTTCTTGGTGGTGCGGAGGCCCTGCCTGTCGGTGATGTAAATGAACTGGATGTATGGATTCCTTTCCAAACACGATTCAAGGACAGGCTCCTGTTTGGCCGTATCCATGGAGCGGATTTCGGGTAATTGAATAAACCGCTTTACCAGGTCAGCGGCGAGGTCATACGCTGCTGCCTTTAACTTGTCAAAGGCAGACACGAAATAATCGGGTAGATACTTGTGAGCAAAATGAGCCATTTCCTCCTTGGACATGGAGGTGGCCCTGCCTTCGTCATACTGTTCTTGTATCATCTTTTGGATCTTGATGATGCCCGGGTGTAATTTGTCTACTCTTTCACCCTCCGCCAGATCGAGACGAGTGTTTATCCAATGTGCGATCCCTGCGGTTCCGGATTTGTCGGTCACGATGATATCAATCGGTCGATCTAGGATCTTTTTCGTGTCAAAGATATTATAGATCTCTTCGTTCTTGATAAGCCCGTCTGCGTGCACACCCGCGCTCGTTGCGTTGAAATCTGCCCCCACAAAGGGGTAATTGGAAGGGATATGATAGCCCAGAGCGCTCTCAAAATAATTGGAAATCTCAGTGATTACAAGGGTATCAATCCCGCTTGTTTGACCTGTAAGGCCGATTCGCTCCACGACCAACCCTTCGATGGGCGTGTTACCGGTTCTTTCCCCAAAGCCGAGCAGTGTCCCGTTCACGGCGCCGCATCCGTATACCCATGAAGTTGTAGCATTGATGAAGCCTTTGTGAAAATCGTTGTGTCCGTGCCACTCCAATAGGTGACCCGGAACACCCGCTTCCTCAATAAGGGTTCGGACCAGTCTCGGCACGCCTCTTGGTAGCGCAGCCCCTGGGTAGGTCACGCCAAAGCCGAGCGTGTCACACATACGCACCTTAACGTCAATACCGCTTTCCTCTCGCAATTTCATGAGTTCAATGGCCAGCGGCACACAGAAGCCATAGATGTCTGCACGCGTGATATCTTCAAAGTGGCAACGGGGTACAATACCTTCAGAAAGGGCCTCTTTGACGATGCCAAGATAGAAATCAGCTGCCGCAACCCTTTTCATGTTTAGCTTATAAAAGATGTGGTAGTCAGAGACCGAGGTCAAGATGCCGGTCTCGTGGAACCCCATATCCTTAACCAAAGCCAGATCCTTCTTGTTGGCCCGGATCCAGCCCGTAATTTCCGGATAAGTGTAACCCAGTTCACGGCATCGCTCGACCGCCTCCCTGTCCTTGTTGCTGTACAAAAAGAACTCGCTTTGTCGGATAATCCCGTTGGGCCCTCCCAAGCGGTGGAGAAGCTCAAAGATATGGACAATCTGCTCCACAGTGTACGGAGGCCGGGCCTGCTGTCCATCCCTGAACGTAGAATCCGTGATCAAGAATTCCTCGGCAGGGTGTGGCGTTACCATGTTAAAATCAAAGTCTATACGTGCTACCTCGTCATACGGGAAGACATCCCGTTGCAAGTTTGGCTCATCGACTTCGCGAACGCTGTGCTGCCAGAACTTTGTGTGTTTATGGACCAGGACCCCGCGGTCCTTATCCCATTCTGCCATGATAAAACCTCTTACCTTCTTCCTTTCTCAACGCCTCTTGTCTTTTGCATGGAGGCATATCCACCTGCAATGACAGGGTCAGGCTTTTATAGAAAAAGGGTACTCAGCAGTTCCTGAATACCCTCGTGCTGTTGAGGCAACACTTACCACAACTGCCAGGTTTTTCAAGCCAAAAGTCCCGCAAGGGGAACCGAGCCTGAATCTAATGCCTGGACAGGGCGATGACCAGTACTTCTTCGTCCATGGTTTTCACAAAAAGGATAGCTCCTTATTGATTAATGATGTCACTTTATTGTAATTTATGCTATCAAAACCTTCAGTTATGAAAAAAACGGAATGGGGTCAGCCCTTGACAAGGGACATATTTGTCCTAAGTCAAGGGCTGACCCCATTGTCTCTCCTTTTTACCTGACACATGAGGATTCATGAGCGTGGAAACGGAATCAATACTTAACTCACACGTCTTTGAACTTTACAAATCCATTCTATCATTCACCAAGAATAATACCGAAGCAGTTGGCAAGAATCAAAAGCTATCCCTGTCCAAGGCCTTTGATATAGCCAGTCACATAATAAACGATTTTAAGCGTTCAACAGAGCTGATGGATGCTGCTACAAACTTTTATGACCCTCTGGATCTGTGCATATCTCATGCAGTTAATGTGGCTATTTTTTCTTTGAAGGTGGCCATTGATATGGGCTTACCCAGGGAAGGTATTGAAGATACCTTGGTTGCTGCACTGCTCCACGACATTGGATGTGGTAAACTCCCTGAATCGATGCGTCATAAAGAAGCAGATGAGGTTTCTGGGGAGGATCGCAAGCTCGTGCAAATGCATACCCAATACGCATATGAAGCAATTTCGCCTAAGAATGATCGGGACAAGCGCATAGCAGAGACAATGATGCAACATCATGAAAAAGCAGACGGCTCGGGCTACCCGAATGGTTTAAAGGAATCCGAACAGTGGCCAGAGACAAGGATCGTCTCGATTGTAGACACTTATGAATCCCTTATACACCCGAGACCTTACCGTGATGCATTAAAGCCACCAAGGGGCATTGAAACCATCATCAAGCAAAAAGGGTCTATATACTCTCCTCATATGGTAAAAGCACTACTCAGCTCATTATCCCTGTATCCTGTGGGACTATTTGTTAGATTGAACAATGGCTTTGTCGGAAAGGTTGTTAAGACTCACAAGGATAGCCCTGCCAGACCCGACGTGAGGTTGTACTTTGATTCATCAGGGCAGAAACTCCAAATCCCAAAAGAGGTAAGTCTTAAGGAAGATCACTTACTAGTAGTTGAAGAGTGTCTGCCGGGTTTAATGAAGAAGGTTGAGCTATTCCAAAAATGAGTGCGCGGCAAGAATTGGGACAAGCGGAAAGCAAGCGGTATGGGCAAGGAGGTTTTTTCCCTTTACAACACGGGGTTTTATATGATAACGAAATCATCTTTAGGCTTCAGCCTTAATCGATTTGCGATTCACTGACAGGGAGCGCAGGAGCAATATAGGCTGTTTAGTGTTCTTGTACTTATTTACCGGATTTTGTAATGAAAAAGAAGGATATCAACTACTTCAAAAAACTCCTGAGTGAGCGCCTGGAAAACTTGCTGGCCGAGGCGAGTGAGACAGTATCCGGCATGACAGGTGAAATCACGAGTTTCCCTGACCCTACTGATCGAGCCTCTCTTGAGGCCGATCGCAACTTTATGCTCCGGATACGAGACAGGGAACGAAAACTAATCGTAAAGATCCGGGAGGCCCTTGAGCGAATCGATAACGGCACATATGGGATTTGCGAGGCCTGCGAGTCTGAGATCTCAATCAAGCGCCTCAAGGCCCGGCCAGTGACCACACAGTGTATTGATTGCAAGACAAAGGAAGAGGCGGTTGAAAATGCCCTTGGGATTTAGGTTTTCTTAAGTATTTTGCATGCAAATACCCCTATCAAGCCTGCCTACATTGACCTCCATGTCCATTCTACTGCCTCTGACGGCTCTCTTTCGCCTGTAAAGATTATTCAAGCCGCCGATAAGGCGAACCTTCGCGCCATAGCAATCACAGATCACGATACTATTGATGGCTCGGTTGAGGCCCTGCAACACCAGCATTCCTCTGGCGTGGAGATACTACCCGGAGTTGAGATCAGTGCCAGCTTTGAGTCTGGTGCGATGCATATACTCGGTTATCTGATCCGCCTGGACGACGTCTCTTTGAGAGGGGTGCTCAAGGTCTTGCAAAAGGCCCGCGCCAGCAGGAATCTCCAGATCATAGAGAGGCTTCAAGGTCTCGGCGTTGATATAAGCTATGACGAGATTCTGAAGGCTTCCGGTGGTGGCCAGGTTGGAAGGCCCCACATCGCCCATGTGCTGGTCCAAAAGGGGATTGTTCAAAACATTGACAATGCCTTTAACAAGCTTTTGAGAAAAGGTTCCCCCGCTTATGCTGAAAAATACCGGCTTTTGCCTGTGGAGGCAATCGAGGCTATCTCGGGGGCAGGAGGCGTGCCAGTCCTTGCCCATCCCTTTACCTTGAATGCAAAAACCGAGGGGGATCTGGAGAGGGTCCTTGTAGAGCTGAAACAGGCCGGATTAAAAGGCGTGGAGGCCTACTGTCCGGGTCATGGGCCTGAACTCACTGCCATGTACGAACGCCTTGCAGATCACCATGGGCTCCTTGTTACAGGTGGAACAGATTTTCACGGGGCACTGAAGCCTGAGGTTCATATCGGCATCGGACGAGGAGACCTGAGAATACCATATCGGCTTGTGGAGGAACTCAAGAAAGAAACTAACCAACCACCATCGCCCTCACTTAGTCCTTGACAAAGACCTTATAAGTTACTATTAAATAAAGTGTCAAAATCGGGAGCTGAAGCGGCTGTCTTGGTCAAAACGCAGATAGTATAGATAATAGAAGTTAAGTAAAAATAGTGCCACGAAGGCAAATGATCATCAGAAGATGAGATGCCTCGTGGCTTTTTTATTTATTGTAGGGGGGTAGATGAACAAACGGTCTTTTCTTGCAGCAGCATCCCTGTACATGCTCATCCTTTGTGTTCTTTGTGTTGGAGCGGCAGGTTCGGCCTCAGCGCATTTTGGGATGGTTATCCCATCAGACCAGATGGTGATGGGGGATGAGGAAAAAGAGATCACAATTGAGCTCAGGTTCTGGCACTCTTTGCAAGGAGACCAAAAAGCAAGGAATGAGAGATGATTGAGGAGAAATTTGCAGCCGGTGATTCTTTGGCGCACCGTCTCGATCCCAGGGTCAAGATTATTCTGGCCACCCTTTTTTCCATTACTGTAGCCGTCTCTGGCCGGTTCCTGGCCCTTTTGCCGGCCCTTGTGATCGGGTTTATCCTTGTACTGGTGACCGGAGTTCCAATTAAAAGGCTCCTCCGGGGCCTAATGCCGGTTAATCTGCTTATAATTTTCTTGTGGTTTTTCCTACCCTTTACCTTTGGCGGCGAGCCCCTCTTCAGGGTGGGCCCTTTGGTTGCCACCCGTGAAGGTGTATGGCATGCAACTGAAATCACGATCAAATCTAACGCCATTATGGGTGTGTTGATTGCACTGGTTGCCTCAACCCCTGTGTTCACCCTGGGGCATGCAATGCATCAACTGCGGATCCCGAGCAAGATCGTACACCTGTTTTTCTTCACTTACCGTTATATTCACGTGATAAACCGCGAGTATCTGCGGTTGGTGAATGCCGTGAAGGTTCGGGGATTCCGGCCGGGGACCAATATTCACACGTACAGGACTCTTGCCTATTTGTTAGGGATGCTTTTTGTCAAGAGCCATGAGCGGGCGGAAAGGGTTTACAATGCCATGCTGTGCAGGGGGTTCAGGGGAAGGCTTTACAGCCTGAAGCGGTTTTCTCTCAAGTCTATCGACTACGTCTCCCTGATCTTGATGCTGGCAATTATCCTTGGGTTGGCGGTATTGGAGTGGACAAGAATAGCCTGATGATAAACCTTTCAGACATATCATTTGCCTACCCGGGCGGTGGCGTCCCTGTACTCGATAAGGTCAACTTGGAACTACACCAAGGGGAGCGCGTGGGTCTGATCGGACCGAATGGGAGTGGCAAGACTACCCTGCTCCACATTATAATGGGGCTCCTGAAGCCATCCTCGGGGAATATCGAGATTTTTGGCAAAAACGTCAGGGAGGAGAAAGACTTTAGGGATGTCCGCCAAAGGATTGGACTTCTCTTTCAGGATGCTGACGACCAGTTGTTTAATCCCACGGTCTTGGAGGACGTGGCCTTTGGCCCCCTGAACCTGGGAAAACCTCAAGATGAGGCCATGGAGATTGCCCAGAAGACATTGGAATTCCTCGGTCTGACCGGACTCGGGGAGAGGGTGACTTATAAGCTTTCCGGAGGAGAAAAAAGACTTGTTTCTTTTGCCACGGTTCTTGCCATGGAACCAGAGGTGCTGCTCCTGGACGAACCGACCACAGGTCTTGATGAAGCAACGGAAAAAAGGATTGTTGACATCCTGAAGGGCCTTGATTTTGCCTATATCTTTGTCTCTCATGACATCGACCTCCTGATGGAGACCACCCACCGTGTCGGCTATATGATAGACGGGAAGGTTTCTATTGATGAGGAAGGGGTCCCGCATACCCACGTTCATGTCCACGAGCATGGCAGACATACCCACAAACACGCTCTCAGCTGGCCACACAAAAAGGGTTAGGTTGTTTATCCTGCCTGTTTAGCGTGCCCTGCTGTATTAAAGTGCTTTTTCGAGTCTTGCCACAGATTCCACATGGAAAGTATGAGGAAACATGTCAATCGGCTGGACTTCTGCAACGTGATAGTCTTCTGTGAGCACAGCAAGGTCTCGTGCGAGTGTGGTTGGATTACAGGAAAGATAAACGATCCTGTTAGGGGATAGGCTGCGAACCATCTTTATCACATCTTTGTGCATGCCTACCCTCGGTGGATCGATGATCATCACATCAGGCCTGTCTGTGACATCCTTGAGCCCTTCCTTGATGTCATTGCATATAAACCGACAGTTTCGGATGCGATTTTTTTGGCAGTTTTTTTGTGCGTCCTGCACAGCCCTTTTTGAAATCTCAATCCCTATGATCTTGCTTGCACTACCAGACAAGAATATTGGGATCGTTCCGGTTCCGCTGTACAGATCGACTACTGTTTCCTTGCCTGTTAGGCCGGCGTAGGCCTTCACGGTCTCGAAGAGACGTGCAGCACCGGCAGTATTTGTTTGAAAAAAGGAATTGGCGGATATGTCAAACTCAAACCCTGCAATCTTGTCTGTGATGAAGGTGTCACCTGCAAGGTGTACCTCCCATTCTCCAACAGCGATCCCGGCCCTTCTTGTATTGACATTGTTAATCACAGAGGAGATGTTGTCATACTTTTCGTACAGTAGATCGGCCAAGGGTTGAACCCAGCCCTTCTGTTCCTTTGATGTAATGATATTGACCATCCACTTATCATGGCTCAACGAGTGCCTGAGCATCAAGAATCGCCAGAACCCCTCATGGGACTTCAGACCATAAGGTGGTATGCCGCTTTCCCTAACATAGTGTCGCACATCATCCAGGATCTTGTTTCCTGTATCTGGGAGTAGCAGGCAGGCTTCAATGTCGAGGACCTTATCAAAAGTGCCCGGCACGTGAAGGCCTATGGCGAAGCCCTTTGGGACATCCTTCTTGGAGAGTTCCTCAGGCAGCAGCCACCTCCTGTCAGAAAAGGAAAATTCCATCTTGTTGCGATAGCCAAATATCTCCTTAGATGGCACAACAGAAAGCACCCGAGTGCCTGTGAGTTGACCGATGTGTTCAAGTGATTCGACCACGTACTCTCTCTTAAAAAAAAGCTGCTTTTCGTAATCAAGGAATTGCCAGGTGCATCCGCCGCAAAAACCAGAGTAGCGACACGGCGCCTCGACCCTGAAAGGGGATGGGGTGATTAGTTGAATAATCCGCGCTTCCGCGTGATTCTTTTTCTTTTTGAATACCTTGACCCGTACCTCATCACCAGGCACAGCGTTTTCCACAAATATGGCCAGGCCATTCACACGCCCAAGGCCCCTGCCGCCATAAATCGACTTTTCGACCTTAAATTCGAGATCCTGTCCTTTTCTCACAGTCATGGGGGTGCTTAATTCGTCGTAATAGTTCGCCACACGGGGCAAGGAATATCCATTCACGTAGGACTCCAGCCATTTCCACCGAGGATAACAGCATACCTGGTAAAGGCATTGGAGGCCGAAGTGAAGGGATATTCCTTGCCCCGTGAACTGTTACAAATTCGTCCTCTTGATCTGGACCTTCAATTCCATGAGCCTCCCCTGCCTATCAATCTTGAACAGAAAGGTCGAAGCCCCTTTTGATCCAGCAATGGCATTGTGAAGATCGGATAGACTGGATACAGGGTTTCCGTCAATAGCCACCAGGGTGTCCTGTGGCTTAATCCCTGCCTCTGCTGCAGGGCTTTTTGGCATGACGTCTACTATGAGCACGCCTTTTACATGCTCAAGGGTCTTGAGTCGAATTCCCACCACAGGTTTTCTTGGCGGACCTGGGTGCAGGCCGCTCCAGACTGCCAGCTTTTCTGTTGGTGTTACCCAGATATAGTCTGCTTCATCGCGGTCCACCTCTGTGCCGACGGCAAGTGGCATGACAGTTCGAAAAGAGGCGTTTGTACGCCTGAATGCACGGTACGGTATCCCGAACTTGTGGGCTATGTGGCCGTTTCCAGTGATCACTACCATCCGCTTATTATCCAATGCCCGCGAGATTGCCTCTGCCATAGAATCCTCCCAAACGCACTGGGCCTCATAGAAGAATTCAAATACGTCTATTTCATCAGATTCATGAGTGCCAAAGGCCGATTCAATATAACTTCTATGTTTTTCCCTGGAGGTATCAATTTCCTGTGCAATTTGGTGGCGCTCATCATCTGAAAGGCCATCCAGTCCCACCCTGGCAACCTTCTCAACGATTGGGCGGGGAACATTGACGGCCACCACCTTCAACGACTCTTCCCTTATGAAATCGAGGATTGCACGGTAAAGGGCAAAATCGTGTTTCCACTTCTCTTCCCAGCCTATTTTATTCAGAAAGGTCTCCTCATCCAGTTGGCCTGCGCTCCATTTATCCAGCACATGCTGATCAGAGATTACAAACATCTCCATTCCTACCAACAGCGTGGGGTCTTTCTCATAGAGTGCCTTGAGCACCTTGAGTTGTATATCGTGGTGTGCCTGATTGCTATGCTTTTCCCCAACGTAAACAACCTGAACGCCTTCAAGGTCAGCCAAGAGTTCCTCAAAGGAAAGGACCCGGCCGGTTTCAGTACGAACAATGATCCCTGCTTCAAAACCTTCCGATATCCCTTTAATACGTGCTACACTTGGCATTTTCAGCTTCTGTATCACGGCGCAGGCCGACACATACACACATAAAAGGGTGCAAGCTATTGTTATTGATAAGCGTGCGCAAAGCCCCCTCTGCCGTGAAAAACAAGAGTGGTCTCGCAGGCTTACGAGTCTGACAACGAAGACGAACATCTTCCTATAACTTTTCAACATACCGCCCTAGTTTCACTTTAGGTCTGTGCGTACTTGATTAATTGGCCGCTATTTAGGTAATATCTGTTGCATGAAATTGAGTAAGAGCCCTACGTTTCGAAAGGTGGTCATACCCTGGTATGATTCCGACCTCTTTTGTCTTGTGATCTCAATCTTTTTCGCACTTGTCTTTTATTTTAGCACTGTAGGGATCAGCGTCGCTCTGGAACACGAGCAATACCAGCGTTACTGCTGGGTACCCATCACGCTGATGTCCTTGAGCGGTATACCCCTTGTCACCAATCTTTTTCGCATATTGAGCCGTATGGTCAGTCGTTCCACTGAAGATGAATAAGGGTTTAGTCTTTTAACAAAAAGAAGGGCTAACCGCGCTGCTTGCGATTAGCCCCAGGAGGAAAGCCGATGAAGAAATTTCTTCACAGCTTTTGTTTATTTTCCTCGCAATAATGATGCCAAGCTGTGAGGTTTGAGTGAATATTTTGTTCCCTGTGGTTTTTTATGAGAGGGGCAAGCGGCTAACGGCCTGTTTTTTTTATAGATACCACATTGCAAAATTCGTGACGGTCTGAGATAATTGGATTAAAATCGCTTTGGTTAGCCGCTATTTTTTCCCTGAATACTGATCAATTCGTACAAATTTTTATACGAGGTGAGGCAAAAAAGGCTTTAACCGGCTGATAACACATAGAATTCTGCTAGGTGCCAACTTTTTATACAAGGAGGGCTGAAGCTCTATTTAACCGGCTGATATCACTGCTGATAAGTCGGGGTGTCAACTTTTCGAACATCCTGTTTAGCGTCCCTCTCTCCACCACCTAAGAGATGTTTTACGATAACGGCATGGGCACCATGAACTGAACCATTTGCGGGGCTACAAAAGATTGTGTTTTTTTAGCCGATACTGCAGGTTGGCACGGGCAATGCCAAGGAGTTTGGCTGCCTGAGACTGCACATTATTCGACAGGGAAAGGGCCTTCTTAATCAGTCTCTTTTCTATGGCATCGAGTGTTTCAGGAAGATTAGATAACTTTTCCCAGTCTATCGGGGTTTCAAGATCTGAAAAACTCACCAAATCCTTGGGCAGATCCTCGAGGGTGATCTCGCTACCCTTGCTTAAAAGGACCGCCCTTTCAATGGCATTCTCCAACTCCCTGACATTGCCGGGCCAGCGATGGTTACACAAAAAACGCATGGCTTCAGGGGTGAAGGTTATTTCTCCTTTGTTCGATTCCTCGGCAGATTTTCTTGCAAAATGAGTTGCCAATAGGGGGATGTCCTCTGAGCGCTCCCTCACAGGCTGCAGTTTAATGTGGACTACATTTAGCCGGAAATAGAGGTCTTCTCTGAAATGGTGCTGCTCCGCCTCTGCCTTCAGGTCTCTGTTTGTGGCTGTGATCAAGCGCACGTCGACATCGATCGTTCTAGTCCCACCTACCCGCTCAAATCTCATCTCTTCTAGGATCCGCAGGAGCTTTACTTGGAGAGAGATCGGCATCTCGCCGATCTCATCCAAAAAGAGAGTCCCGCCATCTGCCAGCTCGAACCGGCCCTTTCTCATGGCAATCGCCCCTGTGAACGCCCCTTTTTCGTGACCGAAGAGCTCACTTTCCAGGAGGGTCTCGGTGAGGGCTGCGCAACTGACCGCAACAAAGGGTTTGTTGCGGCGAGGACTATTAAAGTGGATCGCCTTTGCAATCAACTCCTTGCCGGTGCCGCTCTCACCTGTGATCAGCACCGTGGCCTTGGTATGTGCTATCTTCTTGATCATGTCGAATACGGCCTGCATGGGCTTGCTTTTGCCGATAATGTTGCCAAAATGGTATCGGTCTTCCAGGGCCTCGACAAGCCGCCGATTTTCTTTCAAGACCGTGTATGTACTAACCGCTTTGCTGATGATCTGCTTGAGTGTTTCATTCTGAAAGGGCTTCAGAACAAAATTGAACGCGCCGAGTTGCATGGCCTCAACTGCCTTTTCCACTGTTCCGTAAGCTGTCATCATAACGACCGGTAGGTCGGGGTCCCTATCCTTGATTCGCTTGAGAAGTTCTATGCCATCCATGGTTGGCATCTTCATGTCCGTGAGCACCAGATCAAGGTCGGCGGTCTCAACGATTTCAAGGGCGTGTTCGGCACTATCGGCTGTGAGTGCTTCATAACCCTCTCCTGAGAGGAAGGCGCTCAGAACTACAAGATAATTTTTTTCATCATCTACAATAAGGATCGTTTCCATTGCCGTGTCCCTGTCAGTTATCAGTTATTGAAGCTCCCTGTCTGACTAAGGCGGACCTCAGACGGACGAGGAATGCACTCGCTTTCGCGGTTCAACCCACGGTTTAAGGTTCTCAAGATACCCTTTCTGCTGGCAAGGTGATTGTAACCAGGGCTCCCTTCTTCGGACTGTTTTCAACCTCAATGATACCTCCATGGCCCTCAATGATCTTCTTGACAATGGGAAGTCCGAGTCCGCTCCCTGTGTCCTTAGTCGTGAAAAAGGGTTCCCAGATCTTGTCAAGGGTTTCATCGGGAATCCCTGGTCCCTCGTCGGAAAAGATGATCGTCATGGTATGGCCGCGGGTAGATAATTCAATGTATATGGCCCCGCCCTGTGGCATCGCCTGCATGGCATTCATCAGGATGTTCAAAAAGGCCTGATACAGCAGTCCAGGGTCTGCCTGTATCTCCGGGATATGGGTGGCAAATTGCTTATGGACCTTGTAGCCGTTCTTGTTGATTTCCGGAGCAAGGAACGTAAGGTTTTTCTCTATAACCTCATCCACCTTGCAAGGCATGAGGTTTGGTGCCTGAGGCCGGGCAAAATCGAGAAAATCGGTTACAATGCTGTTGAGGCGATTGGCTTCCTGAACAATGACGTCTGCAAGGTCGACCTCAGGGTCGGTTTTGGCCAGCTTCTGTTTTAAGAGTTCCGCGGTGCTGGTAATTATTCCTAAGGGGTTACGGATCTCATGGGAGATGCCGGCCACCATCTTGCCAAGACTCGCCAACCGCTCAGCATTCCCCAGCTTTTCCTTCAGAAGGAGTCGCTCCCGGGCCCGTTTTTGGATGATCTCTTCGCCCCTTTTTACGACGAGTCGCAGGATAAGAAAAAGGACACCCATGATGACCACAGAGGTTACAATAACGCTGTACTTAAAGTGAGTGATCGTCCGGTAATCCTCGGACAGATCCTGAACGATCTCGAATACCCCGAGGATGGGCCCCTCTATGCTTGACAGGGGTTTTTCGGCCCTTAAAGGAACATACGTTCGCAACTTGCTCTCTCTCGGGGCTCCGAACAGCATCTCCCAGAATCCTCCCCTGCGAATCAGTTTGGAGCGCGATTTGCCAAGAAGGGCTTGTTGATAATCAATACCGCCCAAGCCTTTTCTGCCTACCAGTTTTTTGTCAAAGCTGTAGAAGATCATGTTCTGGTTACGATCAAAGATGTTGACCGTCTCCACACTGAAACTGTGAAGGGTGTTCCTGACCACTTGGTCGAGCCGGTCAAACAGGATTTTGTTACGCAACTGGATGACCTGACCGAATTGAAGGGCGGCAGGTACGATGAACTGCAAGAAGACCTGATGGTTGAGGTTTTCTGCCATTAACAGGGCATAATCTTCACTCTTTTTCAAGAGGACCGTCTCGGCCCGGTGGGCGATGACCATGGACAAGGCCAAAGAGCCCAGAAGAATCACAATGAGGCTGGTAAAAGTAAAATACTTAACGAGCTTAAAGGGCTTTATTTGTACTATGTTTTTTTGGTCCATCCACTCTGCTGCTAGCTCATTATGCGGTAAGAGCTTATCCCCTGATGTTTTGAAGAGACCATCCGGGCTCTCTCCTCAAAGCCCTTTCGTCCCAACATGCTATAAGTGAGTCCCTTGCCAGCTTCAACGCCGGGTTGATCCAATGGGTTGATTTCGAGAAGCCCTGCCGCATACAGGGTCTGAACCTCAAGCATGAACAGAAGCTGCCCTACGGTAAAGGGATTGATTTCAGGGAGCCTTATTGCAGTATGAATGCGGCGGGCTTGTGTTAGGGCAAACTCGGTGGCTTGTTCTTCGGCTTGCATAAGATCATTGAGCGTATGCCCCCCCAGGTAGCTGACCCCATCAATATGATTGAAGCCGGTTGGAATCCTGACGGTTTTTCGGAATCTTCCCACCGTAAGAAACGTAATAACCTTGTCAAATGGGCCTTCTATATATAGTTGGAGCTGGGAGTGCTGATCAGTGACACCGAGGGCCTTTACCGGGGTTGGTCCTACATGCACCACCCGGCCATTCACGTTGAGTCGTTTACCCAGGCTTTCTGCCCAGAGCTGACGATACCAATCGGCTACATCGCCTAAGGTGTCTGAATAGGCCATCATGACCGAGATGGGTTTCTTTTTTGTGGTGTAGACCAACACCTGAAGCACGGCATTCATTGCTGCCGGGTTTTTCCATAAGTTTGCCTTCTTGCAAGCCCTGTCCGCACTTCGAGCTCCGGCAAGAAGTTCAGCAATATCAATACCGGCTACAGCTGCCGGGAGAAGCCCGACCGAGGAAAGAACAGAAAAACGCCCTCCCACGCCAGGGGGGATCGAGAGGGTTTCATATCCTTGCTCCCTAGCAATGGTCCTCAAATGACCATGCTGAGGATCTGTGGTAGCAATGATGTGGGCCCTGTGCCCTCTCTTGCCAAGCTTTCTCATCAGCCTGTCCCGCACTATGAGAAATTGGCTCATGGTTTCAGCGGTGCCGCCGGACTTGCTAATCACATTGAAGACGGTTTTCTCAAGGTCGACCAGATTCAGTAGCGCGCTAAAGCCCTCAGGGTCGATGTTGTCTGCAAAGAATATCCTTGGCAGGCCCTTTCGTTTTGTCCCTGGAAGGAGGTTGTGTTGTGGATGGGCAAAGGCCTGAAACAAGGCAATAGCCCCAAGGGCCGATCCGCCGATGCCAAGCACGACAAAATCTTTACACTCATTGATGACTCGCCTGGCTTTCTTCGAGACCCTCTCTAAGGCCCCTTGGTCGTATGGGAGTTGGTAAAACGGGAGGTCTCCGTTTCTCCTGCGCTGTTGCAAGTCTTGATGAACCGCCTTGAACGGCCCTGACATTGCATTAATCTGCTTCACGGTCAGGCCCTGCCGGTGTCCAACAGCATCGGCCATCATGCCGCCAAAGTCGAGCATGATCCTCATGGAACGTGTCCAAGACTTGTTCTCCCAACGCTTCATACGGATTTCTTGCTATCTCGGTTTGGCTACTATTTGGGCCACGTAAAGGTCCAGGAATCGCTTCGAGGCTGCAGACTTTATGATTGCTACTGTGTCTGCTCCGCTGGCGGTGCCTGCCACGGCCACCACCTCTTTTCCTTCAGGAACCAACCCGCCATCCACGGCCTCCATAACAATCTCACAGCAAACCTTGGTGCCCTGGCCAAGCCGTCTCAAGGTGTTGGCAACAACCAGGGTTGGATAGCTTCCTGAAAACTCCTTTGCAA